>DAUW01000080.1:26108-42117 GCA_002505355.1 Euryarchaeota archaeon UBA229
TTAGCGACGAAAAAAGATTGTCCGAAGCAGAGAATCAAAACCAAGACCGTCCTATTGGACCTCCGCCGCCTAACTCATTTCAATGATTAGCTGATCACTAAATCGATCACGATGTGTCTGATACGAGGTGCATACCACTTTACTTTCTCCAAGTGAACTAATGAGACATTGCTGAAACCCTTTTCCTTTACTGCATAACTAGTCAAATCAAATAAACAACGGTCTGCTAAGGTATCGATATTAGAATCTGCAACATTCATGTGAATGTGTAATATCCCGCCAGTTGGTTTCAAGCAGTCTACTGCCAACCTCCAAGTTGATTCTGAGGAGGGTAGAATTCCAAGATGAACTCGGTCTGCAATGCCGACTAACTTAGTCATTGATTCTTGATTATCCCCTGGAATAATCGTCAGTCTGTCAGCTACTCCATTGATTTTTGCTCCACGGTTTAGAGCAAAAATTGAGTTTGGGTTTAACTCAAGAGCATAAACGTGGTCAGCATTCGAGCGGACCAGCATCGGCAGCGTGTAATATCCAATACCAGCAAAAGCATCGATTACACTCTCACCGGTCATATCGATGTCGCCAATTCTATGACGCTCAGTGACGTTCCCAGAAGAAAACATAACCTTAGTCACATCGAGCCAAAATTTAACGCCATAATCAGTAAATTCGACCTCTCCCGAGGCTCCGTAAAGCATGGTGACTTGCGATGAGCGCAGAACGTCATCAGCAATTTCTGCCTGCCGTGCAAGTCGTGTCACTTTGAGACATTGCGCTGTAGTGCTCCACAACTCGCTAACAATGTCGGGCCTCCGGGAAAATAGGTCCAGCCATTCTGAAGAGGTAAATGATTTGCTTTGGATTACCGCCAAATCCCCGAATATTTCCCACTTACGCGGTATGTTGTTCATCATTTGTGGCGTTATTTGAATGCCGTATATTTTGCATAAGTTTGTTAGCTGCTTGATTAGTTCTTGGTTAGGCGTCAATCGTTTTCGAGAAGGCTCTAATTCGGTAACAGCGAAGGAATGCTTTTCCATATCAAACCAGATCTGTTCAGCGACCAACCTCTTGTCGATAATTGGAATCATAATCAGGTTTCCAGCGGCTTTTGGTTTGAATCGCTGATCGACCAAATTACCTTCCTGTAAATTCTCTTGCACCATTGCAGCAATACCTTTGTCAACTACTAGGGATACTACACCCTCTAGATGTCGCGTTTCCCCAGTCATGATAAATCCACAAGGGGAATGAATTTCAATGTCACTATCATAGCAGGAGGCATGGCGGGCGTGAGGGCCAGAGTTTCACATTCGAATAGGATGCTAATTCCATTCATTGTAATTCTACTCACCATGCACATATTTGCCCCGTTTGCCGCAGCCTCAGGGGGGATGAGTAGCTGTGATGGGGGGTTCTGTGACGACTACGACTCAAATCAGGATTTGACACAGCATCAGGCAGATTGGATAAACGCCACCTATGAGTTCAAACTTGTCAACACTAACACAATCGATTTAACCATAGTATGGGCAATACACGAGTTCAATCGTAGTAAATTAGGGTTTGACTCTTTGGTCGATAATGCTCTACAAGCAGATAATCTAGATTCAGATGATGGTGCGCCAGCAGATCTACTACGTCATTATCTCGACGAAAGTTTTGGTCAAAATACGCAAACTATCGGCCAGAAATTACTCACAGAGTTCGATAGTGGAATAGAAACTGCGCTAGAGACGATTGGCAATGTTAACAATCAAACCAGTGGTTATGCGAGTGAGATAGTTCAATCAGGACAAACCACCGAATGCTCTGCCGACAAGGCAACAGACTCAGTTTACGGAGGAGAGAATGCCATCGATAACAATGCATTCCAGCCGCCAATATGCTTGTCTTCATCACTCTCACTTGACCTTGTGGGAACAGATTTTAGCATTGGCGCAAGTTCCTCTCTTGACTTAGAAAGAGCCTTCAAGGGAATGTTGATAATGGGTGCAGAGATTGAAATCGACTTCACATTACTTACTATACCAGGCTCTGTTGGTTATTACTCATTTTCGCCACCGGACTATGCAACTATAACCGAAGTTAAAGGCGGCGGGACCCTCACATCAGGGGGGGGCAATCCACCCTATGCAGTAGGAAGATGGGTTGTTGATATGTTAGATGCTCCGGCTGATGCCGAGGATAATCAGACGCCTATTTCAGTCAAATTAGAACACAGGGACGGTTACCAGAATACCAATACTGTCGATATTCAGGAAGGAGCCAAAGCAATCGATCTTAGTGTGACTTTGGATTTGCGTGATGAATCTGCTGCGAGCGTCGACTTCGTCGCTGGGATAAGTCATCTAAACGATTCTTTGATGACGGACTGGGGAATTTCGTTACTCAATATTTCAGATTCTGCTAATCTTCCGTTGGTCACATCAGACGGCATAAGACTGGCATACCACAATGGTCTTGTACCTCTTGATGCATTTACCAGCGCGTTCCCAATTGATGATATCGCTTCGGGCATTTCAGATTCTGTTGGCAGCGAGGACCTCATTACAATGAATCCGATATATTGGGTCAGTGACGGGTTGGCAGATGGGTTAACCAATGCCGGCGGATTGAATTACACTTATGACTCGGAGTGCACAGAAAGCAATCCATTTTCCCTAGACCTCCACTACTGTTTGCGTGGACCCTCCGCCATGAGCAACCAATATCCAGTTTTTCTTCGGGCGACTAGTCAGCCTTTCTCTGCCAGTTTAATCGAGATTCTCAAAGACAATTTTGGCGACGGAGACCTATCAGAGTATGTTGATGTGATACAAGAAAGTGACCTAAGAGATTTATTCAATAGTGGGATCTCTATAGAGAGCGTTATCCCCGGCGATTTCCTTGATTCAGTCATCCCAGATAGCTTACCACCAGCCGAATTAACCCTGGAAATAATCCTCCCAACTTGGGTGAGAACAGTTGACGGCGGTGACCGTTTGACCTTCCAAAAGTCACTAACTGGAACTAGTGATCTCGATATCTCGCTGGCTGGCACCAATCCTTACGATTGGCGGACTGAGATTCGAGATGATGACATGAACGTAATCTGTACTACGGTTCAAAGGACTTGCATAAGTAGTTCAATCGAATTGGATATTTCGGCATTTAGGATCAATGAGTGGTCGCAATCAATATCGTTAGATTTCGCGCTTGATGCAGAGGTATCGATTTATCGGGTAATGATTCCTTTAGATGAAATTGATCAAGGCAATACTACGAGAGTTAATTTCGACGCTGCACCTTCGGATTTACTACGTCTCGGTTTAGACCTTGCTAGCCGTCTTGCCGAGCCGAAATCCTATGACGACGTTGGCAATATTTGCAATGACGAGCAAGATTATTCAGTATGTGATAGAAATCTTTCTCTTGTGTTTACTCCGGATGGTCTAACTGAATTTTCCGTTGATATTGGTGAAATGATTACAGATTTCATTCACCAGAGTGGTGCTGATATACCAAACCAAGAAGACTCTCCGTTCGGCCAAGTTGATTTGAGTGGGTTTGCTATAAACACCAGAGTTGATGGCTTGACAGGGCTGGATCAAAACATTGGTGATGATGATCCTATTACGCTAAGTGTAAAAATTCCCGAGGTAGAATTCAAACTTGACTTGGATGGTGATATGGGTGAATTGATTGAGGGTGATACTAGCAGCCTTGAATTGAATTTCTTTGCTAATGCGTTCAGTAGCCTTGTGGTTACGCCGCTGGTATCTGCTGCTGAACTCTTAGGTTCGTCGCTGACAAATGGCGTGATATCTGGTAGCGGAATAACCTACCCTAGTCCAGAGGCAGAACCGACAACGATTTCTTTTACCGGTAATTCATCAGTTGCAGAAGATTATGATTTATCGATGAATGGACCAGTATCGGTTATCTTGCCCCGTGGAATCACGATTGAGGATGTTGAGGATACAGCGGGTTATCTTTCGATTACTAATGTCGGAGGTCGGCAAAAAATAACTTACAATGTGCCGACTGGTGAATTTGAGGATTCTATTTCCTTTAGGTTGAAGGTTTCTTGGTTGTATTTATTGATGCAGTTTTGGGTCTATCCAACGTTCATCGTTGCCCTATTAGCATTATTTATCCGGCGCAGACGGCGAAAAAAGCGGCTCAAAAAAGAGCGCAAAGCTGCTAATGCACAACAAGGTACCAAAGTTGCAATTGGTGACAGTGAATTTGCCGACTTACGCGGGTTCCAAAGCGAAGGACTACACGGAGATCTCCAACAGTTCGAGGACTACCCTACTACAGTTGCGCCACCGATGATAGACTTAGGCGATGAGCGATTTGATTAGTTGTTGATTGCTTCAAAGATTCTCTTTGCTAGAGCGGGTCCTATTCCAGGGACTGTCTTGATGTCTTTCTCACTTGCATGCAGGATTTCCTTGCGGCCGCCGAAATGTCTTATCAAAGTTTGAAACTTTTTCGCCCCCAAGCCAGCAACATTTTCCAATGGGTCAGAGAATTTTTTCTTGCTGCGCTGCTGTCTATGGAAGGAGTTGACAAATCTGTGGGCCTCGTCTCTAGCGTGAATTAGCACTCTGCCTCGACGATCAATGACTAGTGGCTGCTTATCTCTTCGATATACCGTCTCTTCGCGCTTTGCTAGCGCAGCAATGGCAAACTTGTTGGCAAACTTGGAATTATCGATCATCCTAGTAATCATGTCAAGATGGGTTTGTCCTCCGTCTAATAAAAGTAAATCCGGCCACTCAGTTTGACGTTTCATCCAGCGTTCAACAACCTCACACATCATACGAAGGTCGTCCAATTGATTTCCTTTTACGGTGTATTTTCGGTATTCGTCTTTGCACGGCCTGCCATTTTTGAAACAAACACTGGCACCAACTCTGTGATCGCCCTGAATTTGCGCCATGTCAAAGCAAACAATGTGATCTAATTGTTGCATATCCAGGAGTTTTGCGCCATCGTCTGCTGCTCGCTTTTCTAGCGATCCGCTGGCTTTATTGACGAATCTGATGAGTTGAATTTCAGCATTCTGTGCCGCTAATTGCATTAGTGTGACAAAATCACCGCGCGAGGGGTTCCTCACTTCAACTGCTGATTCCCTGCGGGTCTGCAACCAATCTTCAACACCGTCAAACAATGGTGTTGGGGTGATTAATAATTTAGGAGGACATCTATTTGCGTAGTGGTCAGCAACAAACATCGAAACGGTTTCTCCAATATCGCCACGATGAACCATTTGCCACGATTCTTGACCTTTAACCACGCCGTCATCCGCATGCAGCACGACAATCGCAGCTAGGTCACCCTCTGCGGCAAAGCCAATTGTATCGCAGTCACGATAGACTTTGCTGGATACGATATGCTGACTAGTCGTGGTGCGAATTGCCTTGATTAAGTCACGATGTCGTGCGGCATTTTCATACTCTAGTTTATCGGAAAAAAGGTCCATTTTAACTGTAAGTTCCTCGATTAATTTAGCCGCATTACCGTTGAGTATTTGTCGCACAGCGATGATCCTTTGTCGGTAATCCTCATCTGAACCAGAGTCAACATAGCCAAATGGAATGTTATTCTTGTCATCGCGTAAACCGAATTCTCTCCGAAGCAACTTCAAGACCTGTTTAGCCGCTCCTGCATTGGGAAATGGTCCCCATATTTCTGCACCTTTAGGCGGTCGCCTGGTGTATAGTATTCTCGGCAAATGATCAGAGCTCAAGGCAAGATAAGGAAATGATTTATCGTCCTTAAGCATTGAATTATAACGTGGCTTGTGTTCACGAATTAGCTGCCTTTCGAGAATCAATGCTTCATGTGGAGAAGCAGTTACGATGCATTCAATATCATCCGAACGCTCAACTAGCTCGGGAATCATTGCGCGGTCAGGATTAGTTGAAAAATATGAGCGAATACGTTCACTCAATTTTGTCGCTTTACCAATATACAGTACCCTACCCTGTTTGGTTTTGAATAAGTAGACGCCTGGTTTCTTCGGCAGGCTTACCGAAGATAACTTGACGGCCATATAACGCCCTTTAGGTCAGTCTTCAAAAGGGCAACCATTCAGAATGTGATGCACAAATGGCGATTCAATTGATAACTGATATTACGTGCCGATTACGATAAGATGGTATCCAAAGCCCAATTAAGGATACTGGCCTGGTTGAATAATTACCCTGATAGCCTAACCAAGTCTTGGGATGTGACTAGAGAGGTTTCTTTGCCGGGTATCGCCGAGGCATTAGGAGTTGTCCGTTCTGCCCTTAATTTGCCACTTCGCAAACTGGAGAAGTCGAACCTCATTACCAAACGTATGGCACATGTTGTCGGCGGTGGGAGCAGGCGGCGACAAGTTTTCCACATCACGGCTAATGGCCGGACCCTGCTAGAAAATACTGAAGGAGATTTTATCAAATCAACCAAATCAACGAGGATAATTGGTAATTCACCGTTGATTAGTGAAATATTCGGTCGAGCGACTGAGCGCCAGCACTGTCTGGATTTACTGCAACAGGAATCTTTACTGATAAGCGGAATGCCAGGAATTGGTAAATCAGCATTTGCCGTAAGTCTGTGTCAAGAATTGGCAAAAAAGAATACCATTAGATGGGCTGTTGCTGACCAATTTACCGACAACAGTGCACTCTTGAAATCTTGGTTCCCGGATGAAATTATTCCCCATGATATTGAATCAGTTGCCATTAAATTGGAAAATTCAGCCTCGGTTTTAATCATCGATGATGTCGACCTAATTAGTCAAAGACATATAGGTAAGGTCAGTGAACTGGTTGAAAACTTAGCAAGTCGGACAGGTGTTAAGTGTATACTGGTCAGTAGACATTCTGCTAAGAAATTTACAGGGTTTGCAAATTTTAAACTGGCAGCGCTTGATTTAGCATCATGCTGTGAGATGCTTGGAGAGGAAATTATCCAATCAGAGCGTGAACAAATTGCTAGTTCGCTCGGCAATCACCCACTGGCAATAAAATTGTATCAACCGGAATATGAGGTGCCAGAATCATCCTCTGATATTGTTGATTATGTTGAAAATGTGGTGCTTAATACACTCTCCACAGAACAAAAGCGACAGGTATCAACTATAGCGCTCGAGCCAAGATCAGTCCCGGCCAGTAAATCAATTGCCGCCGATGAAATCGAATTTTTTGATCAGCAAAATTTGATGTTATGGAGTGGGGAGGAATTTACCGAGCTACAATATCTCGTACGTAACGTAATACGGGAAAATTTGGATGATGATGGCAGACGAGCACTGCATAAACAACTTGCAGAACACTGGCAAGATGACAACTCGGCATCAGGACTTGAACACTATTTGTATCACCTTTCATGCTCTGACGTGGATGGTTTTGTTACAGAATTATCCGCTCACATTGATACGTTGGAACATATCAACACCGCAGCAATAGCAGCAATAGTCAACAACTGTATCCTCGCTAACGGCTGTGATTCAGACTTGGCCTTGCTTGAGTCAAGAATTGCTGCGTATCGATTTGAGCCTGACATAATTCGGGCTAATCTTGAGTATTTGCCGCCAGCTCAATTGGTTGAGATGCGGTTCACATTAGCACGAATCGAAGGTCGAGTGGACGAATATGACCTCATGCTTGATGATATACTAGCGCAAAAAACCCATACCGAGCAGGCACGCCTGCTCATTTTATTGGCTAATGCGACCCTTGAAGATCGACTTCCCGGCAAACCAGTTACTGATTCAGCGTTAGCAAAAGTAACCGAATACCTCAAACGAATTAATCTATCTAGAATTGATACAGAGCGGCAATCAGTCATTGTTGCAATGTCACTGATTAAACATTCAATTGCTTTAGGTCGAAAGGATTTAACTACAGCTGAAGAAATCATTCAAACTCTATGCAGTATCGGCTCAGTCGATGACTCAATAATAATTAATCTAAGAACTAAAGAAGCGATTTTGCGATATTGTAATGGCGCAATTAGCTTATCTGAGGTGAGTGGTTTAGTTGATGCCAATTGTGCATTGATTGACCACCAAATGATAGCAGAATCTATCAAACTAAGACTAACCGAAGTTTTGCTAACGGCCAACAAAGAATTGGCAGAGTCTCATTTTGCAGATCTTTCAATTCCGGATAAGTTTCCGCGGAATAACACTTCATTACGCTATGCTGCGAGATGGTGGTTATTGCACTCGGAAATCTATACAGCAAGTAATATGTCTTCCTTAAGGGAGGCACTACGATTGTATAGAGAAGCAGGATGTAGCAATGTCGCAGCAGAATTAGAAGCAAGGTTCCACGTTAGGGTTTAGAGTTCTGCACCGATGAGGGTTTTTGTCTCGACGATACCCGGCATCGGTCTAATTTCTTCTACGATACACCTAGTAAGGTCATATTCATCATCTGCTTGGACTTTGGCGATTAAATCATATTCGCCAAACAGCATCCACCCACCGGTTACCAAGGCGATATTCTCCAAACGCTCTCTAACGACTTTTTCTTGGCCGGGTTCTGTCGTAATCAATACAAATCCAATCGCCATTATATCACCTAATATTCCACTGCAATCAGTGTCTGTGTGTCTTTTACTCCATCGATTTGTCTAAGCTCATTCATCAGCATTGTCGAAAGTTTCCTCGAGTCATCTGAACTAACACGAGCCAGTAGGTCAAACTCACCGTATAGTGCGTGAACCTCAACTACTGAGGCGTGGCTGGTTAACGTCTGGTATACGGCTAGCTCCATCGCTGGGAGAGTTTTGAACAACACAAACGCTTCAGCCATACAACTCCCTAAGGAAGCAGTCTATTATTGATTACTGTCACCTAGTAAACCATTTGACAATGCCCATAAAGACGAACCATTGAAAAGCGTTGTGAAACATGGATTGGTTATGGATAAGGGGATTAGGAGTTACATTCCGTTTGCCTTTATGCTAACAATCATGGTGACCTTGCCGCTGACTCATTTCACACCCGAGGACAATGTTAGCGCAGCAGAAGAATCGATATTCTCAACAACCGCAAGGGCGCAAACCACATGGTCCGGTGTAGTTGAACTTACTAATTCCTACACTGTCAATGTGACTGATGAACTCGTCATTGCTCCATGTACGGTGGTTAAGCTACCCGATGCTGCTCGCATATTTGTCGATGGTCGAATCCTAATCCAGGGTGACTCAGCGTGCAGAGTTACTTTTGATCGGGTAAGTACCGGCCTACACTACGGAATTCAATTCAATCAATCATCTAATGGTAGAGGGTCAGTTGTTGATAATCTGTCTATTGAAAACTCGATGTATGGAGTAACCATTTATGCTTCGAATCCAACACTGAACAATATCACGATTATCAACCCGTCCAGGGTCGGAATTGATTTATTTTCTAGTGCTAATCCAACAATTAGCGATTTATTTGTTGATCAAGCCGGCAGAGGATTCTCATATGCAGATTGGCGTTTTGGCATCGGGTTATCTGTTGGTGCTGGTTCAGCACCAGTGGTTGAGCGAGCGGTTCTCAGCGACATGCGAATTCGTGGACTAAACATATGGGGTGACTCTGGTGGCATCTTTAACGAAGTTACAGTTGATAATGTAACAGCTGAAGGCGCACTAGCTATTTCTGCTGGCGTATGGGTCGAGGATAGTCGCCCGCTGATTACCAATATCTCAGTTGATAAATCGGATTATGGTATGCTGATTCGTCATATCGACGACGGTGGTTATACCAGGGCAGTTGTCCGTGATTGCGTGATCACCAATTCGATGTACCGGGGAATATACGTTGATAAAGCCAATCATACTAACTACACTAACTACGAATCCGCTGATTTTACTAATACGGTTGTTAGTGGGACAGGAGGACCAAATGCGAAAACCTCCAACATTGGCTTTGCGGCAATCGAAGTAAACGCAACCGGTGCATGGTTCGAAAATACCCTAATTGAAGATTCAACGACTGTTGGTTTGCGACTCTATTTCGTCGATTCATCAACCACATTTAGAAATCTAACGATTACTGATTCGGGCGAACCAGGTCAAGGTGCTCATTCTGCGGGTCTAGCCATTAGGTCAGCCTTCTTTGCACCGACATTTGACGGGTTAGAGATCAGTGGCTCTGCCGGCCCGGGAGTTTCCGCAACCTCGGGTGGCGCAATGCAAGGCTCAAACTGGTTTTTACACAACAATACTGAGGACGGCCTGTTTGTCGATTCTTCGACCATAATTATCGACGATCTACACCTTACTGACAATGGCCATTCCGGTGCTCATATATTCGATTCTCGTTACGTGACGCTATCGAATCTTACAGCCAGTAACAACGGTAACCTGGGTCTAACCAATATGGAACAGGCCGGATTACTATTTGAGAAATCTAACGACATTGAAACTAATTCAGGTGACGTAACGTGTAACTACTGCACGGTTACAAACTCAGCGGGCATCGGAGTAATGGTGCGAGATTCGGTTGATTTGTGGCTTAATCATCTCGTAGTTGAGGATAATGCTCCGGCTTACGACCCGATTTCAATCGACAACAGCGGCCTTACCTTGGGGCAACAGGGTGGACAGGTCAACATGCATGACGTCATTGTCAGAACTGAACGTCTAGGTACCGATTCAGGACCTGCGGTCGACATCAATCAGGCTGCCGCAAATATTGATTTAATATTGTTAGAGGGTAATCATACTGGGTTAATTTGGAATGGCAATAATAACGGCAATTTCCCCTCGTCCTTAAGCCGCGCCCAATTGTCTGGAACTGCTTGCTTGCTGCTAACCGATCATCATTCTTTAAGCGGTAATGATAATACGATAACTTCTCAATGCAGCGGCTCAATAACGCTCCAAAACAGTCAGGTTAACTGGAGCGGATTTACCGATCTATCACAGTCGACAATAATCAGTCTCGATTCGTTCTCTAATCTTCACCTTCACCAACCCAATGGCATCGCGTTAGCCGATGCAATAATTGCTCCTTCGGGAGAAATTGATGTTGCCTGGGATATTTCGGTGTGGGTCCAAAATAACAATTCTAACGGCATTCCCGACGCACCAGTGCAACTAAATTTCGACCAATATGAACCAAATGCTCAGCAGAACACAAACCAAGACGGTTTTGTGAAATTCCCCGATTTCATCGGTCAGAAGTGGACACACACTGGTCCATCAACCGTATCAACAGTAACTGTTTCTTGTTCATACGACGGGCAAGCAAATAGTAGTTCAGTACAACTTAATGACAATATCATTGTTTATTGTTTACTACCGCTGGACAATCAAGCACCATTTTTGTATTGGGATACTCCAGAACCATCCTCGACATTCCCAAGCGCGTCGGCGGTTGAATTCAATGCGACTCGTTCATGGGATTTAGATGATGATCAGTTAGTTTTCGAATGGACCTCATCAATAGATGGAATAATCGGTGATTCAGCAGAATTTGTCGTTAACAGTGGCCTCAATAGCCAGTCATTAAGCGATGGAATTCACCAGATAACCGCGCAGCTATGTGATGATAAGGGGAACTGTGTGCAGCAAATTAGAACTATTGAACTAGTTAATTTTGTCCCAGTAGTATTTGTTGACTTCACACCTGAATTGAATTCCTTCAATGAATTAGTCATTCCTAGGACAGGAACTTTGCAAGTCAATCTAACTGGCACTTACGACCCTGAGGGCGACGAACTGAATTGCTGGATCAGCACCTCATATGGATTGACTTATCCAGACCAGTCCAACTCTCCTATGTTGTGTGAGGAATTAATGTCCTACACCTTCCCAATGAGTTCATCGCCCGGTAACCTTGCACCGCCGTCTGATACCTTCTTACTAACCATCAATGTTGACGATGGAGTCAATAGTCCAGTTACTTTAAATTATGATACAATTCTATATAATGAGATACCTGAGCCAATATTTAATGTTCTAAGAGCAGCAAACTATAGTCAAGATGTGGTCACTCTGGACGGGTCGCTGACAATTGACCCTGAGGGGGACACTTTAGCAATTGAGTTTTATTCAAACCTCGATGGAATACTGCAGTGGTCGGATGATTCATCGGCGACCGTTTGGCAAGGGCACCTTTCTCGTGGAATGCATAATATAGAAATGCGCGTTACAGACGACTCAGCCGAGCACGCAAACACATACAAAATGTCATCTACGCTAGTCAATGTATTGAATTCTCCTCCGATTGCTGAGATTAAATCCCCTGCTCAAGCAGTTTCTTATGATTCATCTGAATTGGTGATTTTGTCAGCCAACGGGTCCGGGGATTTTGACTCAGTATGTTCTTCATTCAGTACCATTGGATTTTGGCATTGTAGCAATACCGAACCGGCGCAAGGTTCCGAATATTTACAGGTCTCATGGACTAGTGATTTAGATGGTAGATTATCTTCAACCAACCAAGAGGGATTGTATCTATCCAAGCGGTTAACAAGCGGCCTGCATACCCTAACGTTAGAGATCGATGATGGCATTAATGCACCGGTATTTGACACCACAACGGTTGAAATCAGTAAATCACCACCAGTGTTGGGATTATCTTCGCCTGATATTGCTAAATCATATCAATCAGCAGAATACATCTTTTGGAATGCAGCAGATTCAGTTGACTATGATGGGGATTTGTTCACGATGACGGTGACGAGTAATTTACACAGCGAGTCAATCCTAGAAAATGTCAATCCAGGGGTAACTCACATGTCTCAGTTGATCGCTGGAGAGCATGAAATCACCGTCTTATTGACGGATTCAGACGGTATGGAAAGAATAGAAACTTTCACCATGTCAGTTTTACCTTCTGCTCCTGAGGTCGTAATCAATAGTCCGTCTGAAGGGCAATCCTATGCCGGTGGGTCTGAGATTATTTTGGATGAGTCTTCTTCAGATGCTGATTTTGACATCGTCTTTAGACAATGGGAAATTATTGACAAGGCGACCGGGCAGATTGCTTACACATCGAGCGCTAGTTTCGATTCACTAACACTATCCCCGGGAGAATACATCGTGACATTAACTATCAGAGATAGTCTTACGAATGTGGTTGCCGATGTGCGTAACATAAGAATTGAAAATACCAACCCTGTGTTGGATTCCAACACTTTGATAGTTACCCCTTCCGAGCTAACCACGGGTATTTTGACCACGATTGAAGTCAGTATCGTTCTTTCTGACCCTGATGGTACCACCAATGAGGTGAAAGCATCGTTAATCCATGGAATCCAAGTCTGGGAGTTTGACCTTGAGGATTTAGATGGTGATAATCAATGGGAAGGTTCTATCGAAGTAAACCCTGAAACCGCTGGTAGGCCGAGCTTGAGGATTACTGCGACGGATGGGTCAGGGGATTCAGCAACAGTTAGTCAGGTGTCACGAACTATTGTGGTAACCGATGCAGAACCAGACAGGGCCAACGTATCGTTCATTGTTGGTGGAGGGTCTATACTTGTCGCCATCCTAGTTGTAAGTATTCTTATTGCTCGACGCCGACGGATTCGTTTGGAGGATGAACTCATCGAGTCATGGGACAGTCTCAGCAGACCGAGCGAAACTGGAACCAGCCAAGTAGAAGGCGGAGCCGTTGATGCTTCCGAAGAGGTGGTTAACGATGTTTGGTCTCAATTAGAGCAACAGGAAGGACTGGATTAGTCATTGCTCAGGCAGATTATTTTTTGTTGAGTCTGGATTTGAATCTCTCGAGCCCCACGGGGTTTTGGTTCGATTTAATCCTACTCTTTTAGCGAATAAGAATTTGAAATTCTTCCATCCATCTCCCCATGTATGGATCTCAGCATCACCAACCCTCGGGCGATATGGTACCGAGATTTCAACTGCTTTGGCCTTACCAAGTTGTTTTCTAGCTAGGATTTTTATCTCTTCAGAAAGGGGCATTCCGTCATTTGTTGGTCGCATTTTGTGATTGTCAAAGATGGACTTTCTAAATACCCACATACCAGATTGAGAATCCTTGATACCATAACCAAACAGTAACCTCGCTGTAAATGATAGTGCCCAGTTACCAAACCCATGAAGTCCGGACATTGACCCATCCTCTGCGAGGGAAAGACGGTCGCAGCTAATAAATTGTAAATCATCATCGAGTAATTTTTTTACTAATTTAGGTACTAATTCAGCAGGGTATGTGCAGTCTGCATCCATAGTGACAATTATGTCATTGCTAGCGATATCGAACCCTGTTCGATAGGCTCGTCCATATCCACGTCGGTCCTCGAGATGGACTCTGGCACCCTTGCCAAGCGCAAGTTCTCGAGTTTTGTCAGAGGAATTTCCATCGACAATCAGAATTTCTAATTTCTTGCACCAACCCGTAGGGATTGAGTCAATCGTTGGCTCTATTGCTTCTTCCTCATTTCTTGTTGGGAGTATCACCGTAACGGTTACTGGAAGTTTATCCCCCATAGTTATGCGTGATGATTTTCTGTTTTGAAGTCATTGGATGATTAATTCAAGGTTTTTTCGACCTCAAATCGCTTAAATTAAACGCCAAGGGTATATCGCTATACTGATGCACATCGCCATGGTAGCAGGAGAATATCCCCCGCGTTGGGGAGGTATCGGCTCAGTAGTGTATCATCTTGCAGGACACTTGGCATCATTTAATCATCAAGTAACGGTCATTACTCGTGCTGATGAGGTCAAGGCTCCCGCCCAATCGGGTGTAAACATAGTCGAGGTGCCATGGCTAAAATTACCAATGAAGTTTACCCGCTCATATGCCAAAAACGCGTTCAAAATTCTTCAACGATTGCATCAAGCAGATCCATTTGATGTAATTCACATTCATCTGCCACTCGCATCTTTTACTGAGCGAGAAATTAAATTCATGGAAGACAATATAGCACCGGTTTGCTGTTCACTTCACGGCTCTTGGCTAGGTGAGAAATTGGGAGTGGTAAGGGCTGCTAAGGCGGGTGAATCGGCAATCTGGCGCAATCCTAATGATTTAGCAATTAGGCTGGGAGCAAAATGGTATGCGCGTTATGAAAAGGCAGGGCTACTCAATTCATCGATAAGCGTTGCTAACTCAACCTCCACTCTTGAGGAATTTCGTAAATGGTATGCTCCGAGCGAAGAATATAATGCTAAGGTGATATTATGGGGTTGTGATCATAAGGTATTTCGGCCCGCTAATACTGATAATGAAGAGGAACAACTTGCTCATGAAAAACTGCGGCAGCTATATCGATGCGGTGATGAAAAGGCTCTCAGTCACGATCCTGATACAGCGACACCAATGCTGCTTTCGGTCGGTAGGTTAGTTGCTAGAAAGGGGTATATGACCTTGCTTAGAGCGATGCCGGGAATTCTGGCAAAAAATCCCGGCGCAAAATTAGTAATTATCGGGCGGGGTCATATGAAAACCAAATTGCTCAAAGAAGCAAAGAAACTCGCAATCAGTGATGCAGTCTTTATCAAGAGCGGAATGTCATTTAGCAGCCTGGCTCAGCATTTTAGGAGTGCAGACCTAGTGATATATCCTTCTTATTACGAGGGACAAGGTCTTATTCCACTGGAAGCGATGTCTAGTGGGACTCCGGTAGCGACAGTAAACATGGCCCCACTGACCGAAATGGTTGATGAATCAGTCGGGGGCTTATTTGAGATGGGTAACCCCGGTGACTTGTCGAACACGGTGAATGAGATGCTATCTAATCCAAAGGCTAGGTTTGAACAAAGTAAAGCCGGGCGAGAATTAGTATTATCTAAGTACACCTATGAGCACAACGCGAAAGATTTCTTAGCGATTTATCAGTCGATAATTGAACAATCTCAGTTACCACTTAAGTGAGTCTTTATGCAGATGAAATGCCCCAATTGTGTTGTCAAAATTGCTTTCCCAAACGAGGCACAGACAGTTCTTTGTCCAAGTTGCAATCAGACATTTAACAGCAGAGATTTCGCCATAATTAAGAATCATGGGTGGTACGTTGCCGCAGTAGGATTATTGCTTATGTTAAGCGTT
>DAUW01000123.1 GCA_002505355.1 Euryarchaeota archaeon UBA229
CAAGATTCTCAATACCCTAAGCAGGTTATCTGGAGAGTGACAACATGGACTGGGTAGAACTTTTCGAAGAGGCTGGGCTAACAGATAGGGAAGCCAGATCATTGGTGTTACTATCCTCCTCGAAAGAACTGAAAGCTAGCGACTTGGCAAAAAAACTCGGGACAAATCGTCTTGATGCCTACAACTCATTGTCAAGGTTAACCCAGATTGGTCTAGTCAATGTGACAGCAGACCGACCGATGAAGTTCTCATGCTCTTCGCTTCCGGTATTGTTTAAGAAACTCATTAAGGACCAAAAATCACGTATTGATAGAACTACTAAAGCATTTGAAAACATTATGTCGGGAGCTACCGACGACGCTCTTGAGGCAGACAACGGTCAAGAAGAGGCTAGTGCAAAGTTTGCCGTTCTCAAAGGCCGAGATCATATTCAAAAGAGAATTGGCGAGTTGGCAAACGAGTCTGACGGTCAACTAGTTCTATTCTTGGGCAGGTACGGAATACTTCATTTATGTCGCTCCCCATCGGTTGAAGAAATCAATTCTGCTGCCGAGCGCGGAGTCATTGTCAAAGTACTAGCTCAACTTGATCGTCGGACCCTGAAATTCTTCGATCAACTGCATGAGTCAATAGAAATTCGTCATTCAGATGAGGTTAATTCGTTGGGTGTATTGAAAGATCAAACCGATGTGATACAATTCTTGTTTGTCGAGCAGAATCCTGTAGGCCGTGGTCGGGAAGACGCGGCGCTTGTTGTTTCGTCTGAAGTTTTTGCCTCATCCCATTATGAATTCATGATGGCGATTTGGAACCGAGCAGTTGACTTCAACAGTGCCAAAAAGCGATTTACTGAAGAAAGAATCGTTGACCCGCTTAGATTAACTGTCGGTGAGGGATCATTCTTAGAGCAATTTAGAGAAGCACTTGATTTCAGTGGGGAATTACCTGATGAGGATACACCATTTAATCCCGAGTCATTTTTGGCCTCGAGCAGTGAAATCAACCAAGCACGAGCAGCCTTGCAGGATGGCACAGTATTCAGTCTACAGCAACTCGGCATTGATATCAAAACAATGTTACGTCAAGTTGGTCAAAGAATAGGCGCTGAACTAGCCTTCAGTTTGAGAAATATAGACGGGCACGTCGAGTTTTTGAGCGAACTAATGGATTGGTGGGAATTTGCTGGATTGGGTGAACTAGAGTATGACACAGTCCCTTTCTTCCACATCAAAGTTAACTTGACTCATCCTCCGGTTGATGCAGAAGAAGTGCTACCGTTGTGGGAATTAGATGACGGCATTATCGAAGGCGCTCTCAACTCTCGTTATCCAGAAGATAGCAATGTTCGTATCAGACGCGAGGAAAATCAAAGCGATGATGAACTGTGGCGCTACACTCTTATCTTTGTCGATGAAAGCGAAGATTGAGATATACATGTATTGATAAAGTCAACTCATCGTATATTTTCTCATGCGAATGTTGACGTTCTTTAGGTTCATGAGACAAATCCTCCGCAAGAAGCCGGCCGACTTAGACTGGATTCAGAACCAGGGTCTTATGGCTGTAAAGCTCGCACAAATTTTTGCATTGAGACCAGACCTGCTGGGAGAAGAAAAATGCAAACAACTGCAGCAGTTGTATCAGCATGCTGCCTCAATACCGCCCGAGGATTGGGAAGCAACTCTCAAAAGTAAAGCCATACCTAATTTCTTTGACAACTTCAAACACATTGAATCAAAACCCCTTGCCGCAGCCTCTGTCGGGCAAGTCCATAGAGCCACGCTACACAGTGGTGAAGAGGTGGTCATCAAGTTTGTCAAACAGGCCAATGCAGTCAAGTTCAGAAAAGAAGTCGATCGCATGCGTTCTTGGCTTAGGTTATTTCTAATTTTGTCCCCAAGATTACGCAAGGTTGGTAATCCTATGGCTTTGCTGAATCACGTTGCAGATTACACAACTCGAGAGTTGGACTTGAGAAACGAAATCCTCGGAGCCAATGAATTGGCGGAAATACAGGCTAAAATCGCAGATGAGTTCCCGACGCCAAAACTGCGATTTCCGATATACTATCCAGAATTATCCAATGAAAATGTCTTGGTTTCTGAGTTTATTGACGGAATGTCACTAGAGGAGGGTATTGAAAGTAAATCCCTGGAATGGTCGACTCTACTAGAACTATTCCGCATTCATGGTGCTTACCTATTTGGGATAGGGACATTCCACGGAGATCTGCATCCCGGGAATTGTATAATCGACAAGGAGGGTCGTTTTGTCTTCATCGATAATGGTGCTATATGTCACGCACCGTCATTTGTAAATCACTCGCTGTTCAACTTTTTTGAACACCTATCTAGACAGGAAATGCACTCTGCGTTCATGTCACTACTTGATATGACAACAAAACGACCGACAGGAAAGAAGATGCAAAAATACCTCAATCGGATGAACGAGATATATACCGATTTCGAGAAAAAGCCTGTCGGCGAACAAAGCCTAACAAGAATCATGATGCAAACCGTACGAGCGGCAGTGGAACTTGCTAATGCTGAGTTTGGAGAGGAAGCCTTCCCGATAATCAGGGCACTGATGTATCTTGACGGATTAGTTATTAGAACTCATCCAGAAGTGTTACTCATCAAATCTATGGGGCCATATCTTGATGAATTTAGAGTGAAACTAGGTATCGAAGCAGCAACAGCCTGAGTGATTCAATGAACAAAAAAGCAGCCGTTGTCGGTGCAGGCATCAGCGGATTGTATGCTTGTTTACTGCTGGAACAGCAAGGGTACAGTGTTGATTTATTCGAGAAAAGCGACGTTATCGGTGGTCGTTTAAACAGCCAAAAAAAGTCTGGCTTTATTCTCGATAGAGGATTTCATGTCATGCAAACCGGCTATCAAACTGCAAGTAAAGTCTTCAACTACCAGCAACTTGGATGTAAACCGTTTGAACCCGGTGCACTAGTGATAAGACCCAGTGCTGATGGAGCCAAAGTTTGGCGCTTCAGCGATCCATTTCGCCGTCCCATTAGAGGGCTACTTGGCGCATTCAATTTATTTACGTCACCGCTTAATTTACTGAGGGTCGGGCTTATGAGGTTAACAATAAGCCGGGTGAGGGACGAAGATATATTCTTGCAACAATCCCAGACAACCCTTGACTTTCTCCGCTCAAGAGGGTTCAGCGAGGGCTTCATCCAGAGTTTCTTTCGCCCGCTGTTCGGGGGTATATTCCTTGAATCAGACTTGAGAACTGATAGCCGTATGTTTCATTTCGTTTTCAAAAATATGTCTAGGGGAGATATGGTTTTGCCCAAGGATGGAATCGCATCGTGCGCACAGCAATTATTTGATCAGCTTGGGTCAACCAAACTAAATCTCGGGGTAGAAGTCGCAATAAAATCGGAAAGAGATTTGCAATTCCAAGGAAAAACTTTGACCTATGATTTGATTATCAAAGCATTTGCGGAGGCAGACAAGGTCGAAACAAGGGATGTTTGGACGGTTTACTTCTCTGCCCCTAAATCTCCACTAAAGGCTAATTACATCATGCTGAACTCTGCTGTAAATCAACAAACAAACATAATCTCTCATCTTGCCGTTCCGTCTGATATTCAACCAAATTATGCGCCCCCAGGCATGGCACTTGTTGCGGTAACAGTCGTCGGTGAGGATGCAAAAAAACAATCATTGGTGGATGCAGATAGTATTGAGCAAGCAGTGCTAAAAGAATTATCACAATGGTTTCCGGATGAGATAGAATCATGGAATACCCTAGATGTCCAGCACGTCAAACAGGCACTCCCTGAATGCGTTAATATTGGCCAAATTAGTCATGATTCTCCACAACTGAACAACACTTGCGGAGACCACACTACTCACGGCAGCGTTGAAGGCGCCCTTATCTCGGCCCAATTAGTAGTAACAGAATCGCTCAAAAACGCGCCATAGGGACATAATTTATTACGCTAATCTGTTGTGGAATTAAACTGTCATTTATATGTCAGCCAGTATGATAATCTGACATGCAAGCAAAGACAAAACCCACAGCAATAATCGTCGGTGCTGGACCCGGCGGACTAGCAAGCGCAATGCTACTGGCTTACTCTGGCGTAGACGTCACCGTTATTGAAAAGGAATCAAGAGTTGGAGGCCGAACTAAATTAGTCGAAAAAGACGGCTTCACATACGATCGTGGACCAACCTTCTTTCACTTCCCCGAAGTAATCGAAGAAATCTTTCAAGCAGTGGGGCTAGACGCTCACAAAGAGTTAGAGTTAATCCCGCTCACCGATCCATCATATCGACTTGTCTTTGGCGCTGGTGGCCAAATAGACGCAACCAGTGACTTAGACTTGATGACTGAAAGGATTAGGGAACTGTCTGGTGACAAAAATGCCAAAGGATTTGAAAAGTATGTTAAGGAAAATCGTAAGAAACTGGATTTGTCGAAAGCCTGCTTACAAACTCCATGGACTGGTCCATCCAACCTCTTTACCAGAAGGGCACTAAGGGTTGCTCAAGTGCTCAAGCCGTGGGCCTCAGTTGCCAGTGACTTGAGGAAAAATTTTGATGATGAAAGAATTAGACTTGCTATGTCATTTCAAACCAAATATCTTGGCATGAGCCCATTCCATGCTCCATCGCTGTTTACCATATTGGCGTTCCTAGAATATGAGCACGGCATTTTCCATGCGCGTGGTGGCCTTGGTTCGATAACCCCTAAACTAGCCAACATAGCTGAAGGTTTTGGTGCAAAAATCAGGACTTCAACACCCGTCAAGCAATTAATCTATGAAGGAAAAACAGTAGTCGGTGTAGAGTTAGAGAACGAGACCATATATGCTGACAAAGTTGTTGTCAATGCTGACTTTGCTCACGCAATGACTACCTTAGTACCTAACGAAAAGCGAAAGAAGTGGTCCAACAAAAAATTGGAAAAGAAAGGTTACTCATGTTCAACATTCATGCTTTATCTTGGGATGGACAAAACCTACGATGATCAACCGCATCATCAGATATATGCCTCTCAAAGGTACGAAGAGAATTTGAATGACATCACCAACCACAAGATTACCTGGGACGATCCGTCATTGTATGTGCAAAATGCCTGTGTGACTGACCCAGATTTGGCTCCAGATGGTTGTTCAACCCTTTATGTCTTGGTCCCGGTGCCAAACACCCACGAATCAATAAACTGGGAAGAGCTGAAAGATGAGTATCGCGACATAATAATCAAGCAGATGGCCAAATTAGGCTTCGATGATGTTGCTGACCACATAATCTCAGAAACCATTGTTACTCCAGACGACTGGGGAGCATCAGACATATATCGCGGTGCCGTGTTTAACCTTGCTCACAACCTTAACCAAATGCTATGGAGAAGGCCGCACAACCGATTCGAAGAGGCAAACAACCTGTACATCGTTGGCGGCGGAACTCACCCCGGTAGTGGTCTACCAACCATCTTTGAAAGCGCAAGAATCAGCAGTAAACTTTTGCTTGCAGATCTTGGACTCGATCCAGATTGGAACGGCTTGAGTAACTGGTTCCCAGAGGTTAAGAAGCCCAAGGTGAACCTCAAAAACTCAGGCTCGCAAAAGCGCAACCATTCATCCGGTGAAGGGCATGCAGCCTAGAATTTTGACAATCCTTGTTGTCTCGGTAATTCTGTTAGCTGGTTGCACAGCACCGCTAAATGAAATACAGTCAAGTGAACCCCCGTTACAACTAGACTTTACTGCGGAAACCCTAGATAGGGCTGAGGACGGTGGGAGTCAGTTTGTGCTGAAGGATAGTCTAGCAACCGGACCAGTGTTGGTATTGTGGATTGCCGCAGGTTGTTCGGGATGTCATGACTGGACTGAACTTATTCGTGAATCAGTCGATAACGGAAGTTTAAACGGCTCCACGGTAAATATAGTAAGTATACATCGTTGGGCAGAAATTGAGTCATCCTCCAGGGTCATGGAAGTTTTCGGTCATCAAGAGAATAATTCCAACTACTCGCCCTGGCCGATAATCATCCCAAAGGAAACCGATATGATAGTAGATTTTGATACCGGGATGAAGACTCAATATACTGTGGTTGAAGGATTCAATAATCCGGGGACTCCAACCGTTCAACTCATTGGCCAAGATGGTATCAAAATGTGGCAATCAAAGTCATATTGGGCTAACTTTTCAATGCTTCAAGAGGCGTGGGAAGTAGCGGAACTTATTTCACAAAATTCAGACTCAGAATAATCAACCTCAAAGACTGCGCGCGTTAGGGTTGTTTAGTTCGCCCCCGGGGGGGGGAGGCGGTGTAATCTTTGGGTGAAGGAATCAAACTGCCGGTAATCAATGGACTGGGACGTACT
>DAUW01000048.1:0-24986 GCA_002505355.1 Euryarchaeota archaeon UBA229
GCATATCATGCCACCCAACCATCGGCGCAGGTCTCGACTGCACAGCAGGCGCAATGACGCTGCTGTTAGCGAGGTTTTGGGAGTGATAATGATGCTCGCAATGGTCGTTTCAATTATGGGCGGAGTTTGGTTATTGCTTAATCCGTACATCTCCGACTTTGAAGATAACACAAATTGGAATGCTGCGAATGGTATTGCCGATAGATTGGAAGACCGGATTGATGTAGCGGCAGACTCTCCTGATGGAACCGGAATTCGCCATAAATTAGGCATGCGAACGTCAATGTTACAGGGGGTAAGTAACCTAGAAATATGGTCGATAAGCGCTGATCTGCAGTCAACTGATATAGTGAAGATATCTGATTACAACGCCTCGAGTTTTGCTGTTGAAAGCGTCAATTCAACGGCTACTAAAGTTGTGATTCACAACCAAAACGGCATCACAGAATATGCCATAGACCAGGTCAGTGGACTGGTATCTCATAATTCGCAGTTAACCGATTGGTACGTCATCACGGTGCTAAACGACAATGACGAGCCAATTCACCGCTCAGTGAAGTACACCATTTCCGGATTGAGAATCATAACCAGTCTTGGCAATGGTGAGCACGAAATATATTTGATCAACAATGCGAGAATTGAACACTTTGCTGACTCTGCGTGGGAAATCAGCAAGTTTCCAAGGGTAGAATTTGATAACCTTGCTACCGGAGGAGTGAGATTATCGATTATTCTAACAAATATCGAAGTTAATGGTAGCCTCGGTAGTGCCAATCAGTTGGGCATTGACATAATATCTCAAGGATCAATAAATCCATTCTCGGGCCAATGTTACAACATCAGATATTCGTTGACCAATTCAGTGGCTCCAGTAATTTCTCCACAGTATGATGATCAGTGGTTGGCAGAGTACACTTTGAATCGAGCCTCAGGAACGTTAGATGAGTTTACTGGACTTGCGCCATTTGAACGGGCAAGCGGATATGATGGTATAACGGTAAGTTCACCGGGACAACCTATCTATTTTGATGTCTCAATCAACGAGGTTGTGGTAGAGCAATGAAGCAAAATCTCACTCGTGATGAAAATGCTGTTTCCGCTGCCGTAGCGACGGTTTTGTTATTTGGCGGAGTTGTGTCAATAATCGGTTTAATGCTAGTATCCATGTTGCCGATTATCGAAGAATTAGAAGGCTCGATAGAACGTGATGACATGTCATCGCAAATGATGATTTTAGCCCAAAACACCGAAGTGCTGAGTGAGCACGGTATGCCTGGAGATTCTACTGAGGCCCAGTTAATACCGTTAGATGGCAGTCTATCGTGGGATAGTACCCGAGGTGGGATGTGGTATTCGGCAACTTGGCAGGATGATACAACTTTTCGGATGAAAGGGATTTTAGATTTTGATGACAATGTAGAGGTTAAGCACCCTGAAAGCAAGACGACTGCTATTTGCTATGACGATCTACGTTTGGGACTGACGCGACCATTTTACTACTCGGTTCCAAATTGGGTTGACATCGTCACTGTATCTGCTCAACAAGGCTTAGCTGCTCCACTCGGACCAATCAAAATTAAATTATTAAGCGGCGAAACATTGAATTCGCTTGTGTCGATGAATGTCGATGAATCAGCAATAATTGATGTGACCCAATATAATCAATTGAGGTTGGAGTCAACACATGAATTGGTCGTTTTTGGTAGTTCTGGCCAAGGAGGCGCCACAATGGTAACGCCAGATAACCCCAGTCAGATTGACCAAAGTGGGCGCTCATGGAATATACCGCTCCCCGCTGGTGACTCTGTCATAGAAATCATCAGTAAAGAGAGTAACATGATAACCACAGTCATTCAAGGTATGGAAGAAACGATTATTGCGCTAGATGATGAGAACTCGAGGACGGGATCATACTGGAATACCGCCTTGTCATTAGGTGAACCAACAGTAATTTCTGTTGCTACTAGTGCCCCATCAAGATTGATTCTGGTAACAGAGGTTACGGGCAGTAGCGGAGTTGTTGGTCTTAGTTCAAATACCGGTTCCTATCTAGGTACTGAGTTCTTGACGCCACAAATGGACGGCTATCTGGAATTGACCAATCCATCTGATTCAACTGCAACTGCAACATGGCAGAGTGGAGGAGTCTCCATTCCAAGCCTTACCACAGAGGTCATAGCCTGGCCACCCACCGGTTTATCCGGATCGCCAATTATTGACGTCGATCAGGACATAATGGTAAGCTGGCATAATAACCGTTCTAATGCAATTAGCTTAGGGACGAGTATCATACCTGCATATGATACTGGTTTTTCGTCCGGCCTGAGGCACTTGTTTGCCACCCATAATTCTGCGCAAATAGATACCATTTCAACCCAAATTGCGGGTTACGAGGCAAACTGGAATTACAGCGGGGATAACTCATTCAATTATACATCTAGTTATGATAATCAGTTTCATTCTTTCAGTATAGGTGATGGAATGCATGACATTTCAGTCACTGATGGGCACCCATTGAGAGTTTATCGAGTAAGTGGCGACTCCGGATTGATAGAAATTTATCACGACGGTAAAGAGCGGTGTGTAGGAATTGGTACCACGGCAAGCGGATGGATATCCACTGAGTTGCCGTGGGATACGGTAGCCGGCCGTAGTGAACTACAGATTTTAGATGCTTGGAAGCAGGGTAATCATCCATCAAGTTATTCTGTTCACTTGATTGCTAGTAACGACATTTCAGATTATTCCACCGTGGCTTCTGCATGGATTTTTCATATATCTCGATTAACCTACGAATTTACCTCTTCAGTAACTGGCATGGAGGTAGCATATTCAAACGGTGCGGTGCTCACTAATCACCCTGAATTCCTTCCAACCGTATTGAAACAGCCAAATGACCGATCGGGCCCTGGGCCGAGGTTCGCTTCGACAATTCCTGCCTTAAATCCAACCTCAGACAGCACTGTTGGCTCTGGCGTGATGGATTTAGATATTGAATTAGCATATCGAGAATCACTTGCTTCAGAAATATCTTATGAAGTGCGAAGGGGTTGGTACAGCCCATATGGCTCAGCGATTGCCAACTTAGCCGCTAGTGGATTAGATCAAAGTTTGGACTGGACCATATACCCAGGTAATCTTGACCTTCTCACTGACTATGTAGGCTGGGTGCCGGACCCTAGTATTGGTACATCAGAAGCCGTATGGCATACCAATGGCGCACCAATACAGTTCAGTTTGCAGTTAGCGTCACTTGACGTTACCATGGTGGAGGCAGTTGAATGAATCGAAATTCAAGGAGGGTTAGTGACACCTCAGGTGCCTCAACAGAATTAGGATACATCTTCACGTTTTTGCTGGGTGTTTTGCTACTATCCGTATTCAGTATTTGGACATGGGATATCGAAACGGCAACACGAGAAAGATGGAATGAAGAAGCAGTTGAGATGAACTTGGATGACTTAGCAGCCGCAATCGAACGTGCAGATGAAGCTAGCCGTTTGGGCGATATAGAGTACGTTGAATGCGTATGGTGGCGAGCAACTGAGGCTGATGAGAACCTATTTTCCATCGAACTTACTAATAATGCACTGATATTGATTGACGAGGGTGGCTCCTTAGATACTGAGGTTTTTATCTCCGGTACTGGGTCTGGTAATCATACAGGATCAATTGATTTATCCGGTGCCCAAATGATTTGGGTAATACACACAAACGGCACTACTTCAATCGATATCAATCGACCTCAGTGAAGATTATCTGCCCATAACCGCATTGTGAACGCGTGTTTGGACCTCTCGCATTCGAGATTTTGCCCCTAATTCTCTAAAAACTGACAGTGCTCTCTGTAAATATTCCATGCGTCTGGATTTCTCCGGCGCAACACTACCGAGGCGAATCAATAATTCACCTATTTGCATCCGTAAATCGTTGGCCTCAGCTATGACAAGTGCCTCCCTAAAGTGCTCCATTGCTTCGTCATTTTTACCCGAATCCTGCAGGACCTCACCTAGTAAAATGGTGATGTCGACCATTGCTAGAATGTCACCTTCTTCATTCATTGCTTCAAGGGCTTGAGAATAGTGATGTGATGCAACATCAGCATCACCGACCTTAGCATAATATCGGCCTAGCACTGCTTGTGAGCGAGCATGCAGCTGTTTATCGTTTAGCTTATCGGTTTTGTCGAACGCTGCTAAAGCATGATCTCTCGCCCGCTCTATTTCTCCTAAATCCATCAGTGACCTAGCCAGGATTAGTTGTGAACCAATCAGCTCACTATCATCGTTTTCCTTTAGTATGGCTTCAACCTCACTGTATGACTCCAAAGCCTTAGATTTGTCATTCTTCCGCCGTAAGATGTAACCCATATTGTTGTAAGATCGAGCGGCACCTATGGCGTCTTTCAAACTGATGAATATCTCGAGCGCATCTCGATGCATTGTGAGTGATTCATCTAGATTACCTTGTTTGAGAGAAATATCTGCCAATGCTGACAACAACTCTGCCTTGGTGCTGACATCTTTGATGCTGTTTGCGGTCTGTTGCGCATGTTGGAACGCTTCTTTAGCATCCTCAAACCTACCTAATAGGGCTAGTATTTCACCTTTGTAATGATTGATTTTCGTTGAGACTTGTTCTGATAATTTAGAAACCTCTAGTGACTCAATAAGCCCCAATAGTTCCATATGCCCCTGTGAAATCAAACTCCGGCCGTTGTTCACAATTATTTCAGCAGCCTCAGCCATATTATCAGAACTTACCAGATGGAAAATTAATTCGATGGTAAAGATTGGACCGTCACCAGATTTTTGATACCATGAACTGCACTTGTTGTGTAACTCAGTTTTCAATTTATCATCTAAACTCCGAAGCAGGAACTCTCTTATCAAGTCGTGAACATCGTAAACTTCACTGTCTACTTGTCTGGCTAAGCCTTGTTCAACCAGGGAATCTAATGTGTCGATATCGAGCTTTTGGTCAGATAATGCATCAATTGAGACTGGCTCTCTAAAAATAGACAATACTGACAAAACTCGTTTTTGATCCGCACTTAATTTAGAAAATATTTCAACCGTGACATAGTTTTCCAGAGTTTCATGAAACGCCGTTGCAGACGCTCCACGGTTGATAAGTTCCAGTACCAATGGGTGACCTCTTGATATCCCGTGAATGTACAACCATTGCTCATCTTCTAGATTTTCGAAACTGGTCAATAAATTTCTGCCGGAATCAGAGTCAAGACCGTCCAATGGAAGGACTAAACTCGCAATTCTGCCTTCCGCATCTTTTGAGGGAACTACCGGCTTGAACGACCTGGAAAACAGCACTAAGCCTATTTTTTCCTCACTGCCAAGCAATCCAAGAGCCATTGCTTGGAAGGTCTGGTGCAACGTCGAGTCTGCGACTTTGTGAAAGTCATCGATGACAATAAGCGAAGGCGTGCCTTCTAACGCATTAATTAGCAAATTTGCGGCTTCCGCAGGCTTTGGGACCGGAGTTGTGGCAATGTAGTCGGCAAATGTTGAGTCACCAATGTTTGCCAACCATTCTCCGACTGACTCAAAAAAGGCGCGAGAGCCTTCCCAGTCTTGGCAGCGGTGATACATAAGATTACGTCGGTGCATAAATCGTTCAATCAGTTTACTTGCCATGGTAGTTTTGCCAATTCCAGCAATACCGGGAACCAGTAGCGTGGTAGCTCTAGCCTCTAACAAATTAAACATATTATCCAGTTCTTTTTCCCTGCCGTAAAAGTGACGCAATCGCGGCAAATCTCCGAGGGCTGTGACTAGTTGTTTCTCTACATGCTTTGATAAATCCCGCTCTATGAGATCCGCAGAAAGAGTCCTTGAGTCTAGTATACAATTATCATCCATGTATCTGATTATGTCAACTGAACGCATGGTAAAGGGCAATATTGTGTTAATTTCACCCAAGGTGGATGATTCTATCTTCCCGTCACTTAGGATACACCTCACCGGGAAATTCCGGAGGTTATTCCAGGTATCCTCGGCTAAATTCTTCCCCGAGTCTGTCAAAAAATAGGCTTTCCTTTTTCTTGATACTCCTTTGACGTGAGCCTGTCTTTCAATTAATAGGCCTTGGTCCTTTAGTCCAGCGATGGCTCTTGGAACATTTGACCGCGCTATGGCGACTGCGTTTGCAATACCCATTTGTGAGAGGGAAAATGGGACCTCAACACTGTTCTTGTAATCTGAATAATCAAGTAAGTGCAACAAGATTCTTTCCTGCACACCTGGTTTTGCATTTGCCATTGAATCACCAAATCATTGTTGCTCGTTTACATAGTTTGGATCCGGTACCCATTGATTTGATTGAGCATCCCATAGCCAACCCGGGTGCTGTGAAGTTTGTTGGACCACTGGTTGGTTTGCCGCAACTTGTTGGGCGGCTATCTGTTGTTGAATCGCCTGTTGCTCAGCACTTGAAGCCTGTTTCGCCTTAGCCCAAGCGTAGGGATCTTCCTGAACTTGTTGAGCCCCTGGATATTCATCCTCATCGTCGTACTCTTCAAAGGTAAAGAAAAACGCACCTACAGCAATTAGTACCGCAACAACCACTACAGCAATGATCACGTACAGCAGGATGCCTCCTCCCTCAGATTCTGCCGCTGATGATAACCTAAACAGCGTATCATCACCAGCACTATCAGAGAATATTTGACCATCCATTTCAAAGACAACCTCTCTAGTGTCCTTACTTCCCAATTGACTAGCGCTTATTTGCATAGACCAAGTTCCATCGGGTAGTACTCGAGTTGAGTTTATCATTTGTCCAGATGAAGAGTCAAATCTAGCCTTGACCAAACTGTTGGGAAGCCCTTGACCAGAAAATATCGCTGGTTCAGCGTCACTTATCACGCCACTTCCTTCCCTCAGGACTTCAAAGGTCACAGATTTTACTATCACATTGACATTGCGTGACACTTCCCAAAGATCAGCATTATCGGTTGCAACAAACTTCAATTGAGCCAATGACCATTGTGAGATATCATCCGAACGAGTTGTTGGTGGGTTATAGGTGGCAATACCCTCTGCTGATATTGAAACATAGTCATAGTAAAGATCATCTGTTGATATACTTGGATCATTGTAAACATCGTAACGTAGCAAACCAGACTCAGGGTCAGTGAAGTACTCGGTCAGGTCAAAGGTGGCTCCTACACCACATCGGTCTAAGCTCTTCGAGTTTGCATCACAATAGACCACTACAGTGTTTGCCCAACCGTCAGGGTTGAATGTTGGGGGAGAGTTGTCCACCGAATTATCAATCGTGATGAAACGCGTCTCCTCCTCTGAATATGACTCGCCGTCAAAAGATCTTACCACTATCTCGTATGCTGAGTTATGCGGAAGGTTATTGGTTTTCCAAATTGTATTTTGGTTCCAAGATGTGTTAAATTCTCCAGCTTGAATCAAGTTTTGGGTTATTGATATAGTGTTAGCAGCTGAACCACTGTCTCGGCCATTTTTGTAGATATCAATATCAACTCTGGTTATTATTCCATCATTGTCCCAAACATAACCTGATATCGCTGTCGATTCACTGCCTCTAATCACATCATTGTTCAGTGGGTTGTCAAGAGCAATATTGGGGCGCGCATTCTCGTTGGAGATTTTCAGGTTGAGTGTAACAACCACACAGGTTTCATCGCTAGTATCATCTTTGCAAAAGTCGCTGTCCGCTGCCCAAATCTTGAAGGTATAATCTCCGGATGCATATGTCCGGTAATCCCAGTCATATTGCCACGCAGATAGTGTCTCTCCAGGGGATGGTGTTATTGCGAACTTTGAGGTAAACTGAGGATTGGAATCTTCTGTAATCTCAAACCATATCTCCTTGATATCATTGCCATTTACCCCAAAGTAAGGATCACTAGCCGTACCGCTGAATGATACTACCGAGCCCTTGGGCGAATTCGGGTCATGCTGCGAATTTTGTGCAGGCGTGTTGACAACGATAGATGGTGCCTCTAGATTCAGTTTGTACTTCTTGACCGTTATTGGTGAGTATTCTAAACCATCAAATGACCTAACTCGGAAGGTTACATCCCCCTCTCCTTCTGGGTGGTTAGACATATCATACTGGAATGCCCAGGTGCTAAATGGGTAACTGCTCTGAGTTATTTCACCACCAGAATTAGATGTATCAACAGCAGAAAGCCAAACATCCGAGCCTGGAGGTTGAATCTGAACGTCTTCGACATAACCAAATTGCTTCTGCTGTGCGATGACATCACTAGCATAAGGCGGTGCTTCACCATCCCATGCTGTTCCCGACAACGCAATGATGCGGGCAAATGAGGTTAACTCTGGCTGTTCAACAGTAACGCTTGGCGCCATGTTTTGCAAAGCAATTATGTCGTCAACTGGCCCAGTTAATACAAAATCATATTCCATAACACCTTTGCCAAACTTGAACGCTTCTACCTTGTATTGTGGTATCTCGCGGCTATTAATACAATCATCATCGGCATCGTCAGTAAGGGTGTCACCGTCATTGTCATAACCGTCAGAACAGGTATTCTCGTCAAGTGTTCTAACTATTGGAGGACCGCCAGATGCATTAGCCAATTGAACCTGTACATTACTCTCCCCAACCACGTGATTTAGGTTTCTGTCGAGATAAAAGTTACTTGCCAGTGTGACTTCTTCGGTGTATCCTTGAGAATTCGTTGTAAGGGTGTACAAGGGTGTACCAATTGCGTCTTTTATGATAACTGTGGCACCATCGACATCGACGTTGGAGGATTTCACTCTGAACTTAACTAACTCACCCTCTCTGACCTGATTGCCCCATGCAGACTGCTGGTTGTTAACGTGTATTTTCGAAGTGTCAAAATTTTGCAGACCTGCATAAGATAACACTGTTGAATTATTCACTAACTCTAGCGCCATTGGCATACCAGCTGGCGGCATATTAGCAGTATTGGGCAGTTTTAGGCACTCATTTTGCACATCGGGGCATTCCGCACCCAACCACTGAAGATTAATTGGGTAGAGCTCGTTTCCACCCGGCGCAGGGATGTTTTCTGATTGGATTGTTACCATTGATTCAGTTATATTGTAGACTTGAAGTGCGCCAACAAAGGTATTTCCGGAAAAATAACCTATTGAGCCATACTTATTACCATAATTATCATCATGATGTGAAATATTTACTGCGAAACTTTCTGTTTGCATGTCGTTGTTTTGCACATTGACAATTCCACCTTTTATCCGCAAAGCGTCACCGACGTTATTCTTTACAACATTATTGTACAAAGTTGCCGAGGCACGGAAAATATGTATTGCTGGACACTGGAAATCTCCGCCATACATTTTTTCAGAATTGCACGTACCTGTGTTAGTGTCAATAACGTTATTTTCCATGTATAGCCTAGATTCTGATGGTTGAATTGACGGCCAGCCGCTGTCTCTGTAGTGATACTCACCATGAACAACTGCTTCTTTTCCGGTATTTGAGATGTTATTACCAATGGCAGTTACCTCAGATGTGCCATAAATCCACAATCCGTTGAAGCCGCCAATCGGACCTATTGTGTTATCATACAGCTCAGCTGTTGATGACCGGATTGCAATTCCCGAGCCCTGCTCAGCTCCAGAGACTGTGTTTCGAGAGGCAGATATTATTGCTTGATCATACGCAGTAATCCCAGCACCTTCCGCTGTTGTTAATGTGTTATCATCAATAACGAGGGTGTGCTTAATACTGCCAGTTTGTTTGAAACCGTTGGTGTTTACCGCTGCACAGTTTATATCAATAACAGAATTTGTAATAGAGCCAGAAGACTGTTTGAAAAATGCCCCATAACCGTTCTCTGTAATCGATATATCGTTAATAGCAATGTATGAATTATCAGCATAAATCATTTGTATGCCTGAGCCACTGTTGCCACACGAGCCTTCAGCATCGCCGGTGAATGATGAACCGGATATAGTCATTGGATCTGAAATCCCGGCTCCTGCTCCTAACGCATCAATTGCACTACGCTTGCCGAGTGAGTATGCGTCAACGCCCAGAGTGAATGTTGAGTCAGAAATTGTTGGATTGGCTAAATTAGTTAGGAAAATGTTAGAAGTATTGGTGTTGATGAAGTTCAGTCCATTTGCCGTAGTCCTTGGCCCATCAAAGATTAATGCGGCATATTTTGCGTTTGGATTTCCCCCGACGAAGTAAATGTATTCATAGCCGAAGGCGTTTTCAAAATTTACGAAATTTAATCCGGTTTTTGATTCATCGATGGTGTTTCTAATTATCATTCCAGAGCCACATGCAGCATCTATGCTTCCATAGCACGGGCCCCTTACGAGATACTCTGACTCAGACGGTAGACTCCAAGTAAAACTTACAGCATCTGCTGGGGAGCCATCAGATGGAGCGCCACAGGATCGCGAGGCGACACATATTGCGCCTCTAACATCAATGTGTTTGCCGTATGGAATGTTAATTGTGGAACCAGCATTCACCACAAGAGTAGCACCGGGTGCAACCGTAACATTATCTGTTAGCGTGTGAGTTCCAGTCCAGGTTTCTTGACCGTTGAGTAATCCCTCGGTGGTTTGATTGATTCCAGCTGCTGAGACAACTGGCACAGTAATCATGGACAGCATTACCGACATAAACATCAAAACTATCATTGATACGCTTTTCTTCTTAAGATTGGAAGACATACTTACCCCTCTACCAAGCCCTACCTAATGAAAGAATATAATACTGCGGATACATTGATTTTTTTAATAATATCAAATTATCGAAATAGTATCAATTCCACATAATGAAAAATTGAGCCATTCTAGTGATTACTGACAATCAGGTAAGTTCCTAATTTCATCCAACCAATTACCTGCATGTAGTTCACCATAACCTGCTGTATTATCGTGAACTGCCCCCCCGCCTTCAGTACTGAGTCGTAGTGCTTCCTTTACCATATCTATACAGGATCCATCGGAATTTAATTTTGGTTTCATATTGGGCTGGTCCTCAAGAATAAGGGCAAGTGCAGCAGTAACGAACACAGTAGCATCCGATGTGCCGCTGCTCGAATACCATGTATCACCCCGGCCAGTACTAATAATGAACTCCCCAGGTGCGATTATTTCTGGCTTGAGATTTGGGTTGGTTCTTTGTTCACCACTAGCTAGAGTTTGTGAACCCATTGAACTATTCGACCATACTTGGCCGCCTTTTGTTGAGGCACCGACTGATATTGCACGATCCACGTTACTTGGGACTGATACTTTGCCGTCATCAGCCAAACCGCCGTCGTTGCCAGCTGCAGCAACAACATATATCCCCATATCAACTGCTTTCCTCGTGACCGAAACCGACGGGCCCTCTCGCATCATTCCATCAGTTTGCGTCCCGCCAAGAGAAAGCGAGATTATGTCAGCAGAAAATTCGTCAATACACCAATCAATTGCTTGTGCCACCTCAGCTTCATCAGCAGTGTTCTTACCATTACCATCATCGCCAAGTGCTGCGACCACTGCTAAATCGATATTAGGCGCCATACCAACTTGGTGCGACTGCGCAACCAAGAGCCCTGCCATGAGAGTCCCGTGTGCTAAGAATCCATAATCAACTGGCGTTAGTGAATCGCCAATCATGTCCTTAAACACAATCTCAACGCCGTTGAATGCAGGGTTTGACAAATCTATACCAGTATCAACAATGCAGACTCTAACACCTTCTCCAGTAAGACCGTCAAGCGACGCATCCGAAAATCCCGCTTGCTCAGCCGCCCATTCAGATTTGGGTGGTGGTAAATCAACCAATAAATATCCAGATTGCCAAACCCACAGCAATAATACCGCCAAGATTGCAAACAATATACCATTGGTGACAATGAATTTGTTGCCTCTTACTCGATTAATTGGCGTTGGTACCGCTGGTGCCCAGCCGGTAACCTCTGCCCGCCAGTCGTCTTGAAAACCCACTGCGGAGGGATCGATTGCTGATAGTATTCTATCATCATCTGGCTCTGGTAGTAACTCAACAGAGTCTAGACTTCCCATGACCGCACCAACAGGAACTTCACCTGCTTGACATTTAATCTATTGTCTAGAATCGCGTACTGCCACGGTTACGAGCAACTTTCAATCCACCGTATCCGACCAGTATTGTCAATCCGATAATTACCACCATGAACCAGCCTGAGGTTGGCTCAGAGGTATCAAGAATGGTTTCTTCTTGGTAATCAAATGGCTGGACAGACTTGTCGACAGATGAGGCATCCTCGCCTATGACATCTACAGAAATTGCAAATCTGTTGAACTTCTTGGTTGATTCATCTAGGGTGAATGTTGCATTAAATGTCTGACCTGCGGCAATACTAACAGTCTGGTTACCGATTATCTGAACGACTTCATTGCCAGCATCATTGGTTAGGTTAACCGAGACTAATACCGTACTTGCAGTTCGGTACCCACTATTTGTTATTGGTACAACAAGTTGGCCCGGTTGGCTTTCATACACTTTGGTCAGTTCCTGTGAAAGAGTCTCGTCAACAGAAAGTGCAATCTTGGCAGATTGTATTGCGACAGTTATTGTTTCGGAGGTCTCTCCATCTTCGCTAGTAATAGTAACTGTTGCTTCTATTTCTCCTTCAGTGAACGATTCAGGTGCGAATACCGAGAACTGTTGTGTTCTTTGGTCGTCCTTTGAAATCGTTAGTGTGCTGGTAGTTGGGGTTATTTGCCAGCCTTCCAATAGGTTGTCAGCTAGTTCGATATTGTATGTGTCATCACCATTACCTGTGTTGGTAACAGTGAACGAGAATGTACCACTACCACCAGGTGAGACACCTGTTTCTGTTATCGCATTGGTGATATCCATACCGTAGTATTGAGGAACATTCACTCTAACATCAGTCACGCTAGAAACACCCGATTCACTAGATACTTCTAGTTTGATTAGGTGGCCATCATCCAAGCTAAGTGATTCTGTAACATTTGGCAATAGTATTCTCATTTTGACCGTTGTTGAAATAGCGACCGTGTCATCGCTGAGGTTTTCCCCAATGCCCAAGGTCACTTCAGTTTGGTCAGTCCACTCAGAACCGTTGTATACTTCTACCCTCCAATTTGCAGAATCTGCTGTGTTGCTTACACGTCCACCAACAGTTAGGATGTCGCTTGTCTCTGTTCCCTCGTAGTTTATTTCAAGGTCGAACTCGATATCTTCGTAAGATTCTCCGTTAGCAATAGAGGTAAGCGCACTTGTTTCAATGAAGGTTGCATTAACGATGGAAGATTGGTTAATTGTTGCGTTTGTGTTTGAGTTAAGTGCTCTTGTGTATGACAAACGAACATCGATTATTCCCTGTTCAACAGTTCCGAAAGATGTCCCGGAGTATTCCATTTCTAGTAATCGCTCATGTTGTATCGTAGTGAATTCAGACGAAAGTTGGAAATCACCTACAGGTAACAACAGATCTAATCCTCCACTAGCATCTAGAGTGTAGTTCCATGTTGCGTCTAAGCCAGTGTCAATTGTTACTTGAACTGGTGCGGTTAGATAATTGCTGCCGGTACTCTCGGCACCAGCATGGTGCTCTGCCAGTTGAATATCTTGCCAGTGTGATTCAAGGCTGAGATAACCACCAGACGTCATTACCATCTCCAAATCGCCTCCATCATCAATACCTGCATCAAGGTAACCGATTGAGATGCCTCCAGTGTTGTCATCTTTAACGGCGCTCTCAACAACTACAATCCAGTTGCCTGGTTCGACGGTTGTAGACCACGAAAGTTCACCGTTTTCATATACACCAGACAATACGATCGCATCGATATCTCGACCTGTTTCAGGATATAGAGTAATCACTGCATCGGTTAAACTTGCCACCTCATCCTGCATTACTGAAGTTACTATACCGCTTACTGCAACATTGTCAGCAATTATAGACAAATCGCGTACAATTGGGTTGTTTTCCACTGTGATACCTTGGCTGTCATTTGTCATGTAATATCCGGTAGAGTAGCCGGATTTTTCGATCGAAACATTGTAGGTGTCCATAATTGGTACCATTTGCGACCAAACGCCGAATTCATCTGTGGTAATTTCGTACATTATAGTGCCGTCAGATGAACTTATTGACACATTGGCTTCGGTGACAATTTCTGTCAAATCAGCTATTTCATTCTCGTTGAAATCCCAGTATATTTTTCCACCTATCAAAACTTCCAAGTCCACGGAAACTGTTCCCAGTTCTACACTAATTTGCTCAGTTGCAGCAAATGTGTAAGAGTCTTCTTCGATTATCCAACGTTGGTTATTGGTTTCCTTTTCTAGACTTAGCGTCCAACTACCCGGCATGATGCTGTCAGATATATTTCCGCTATCATCACTAGGCGTTAAAGTAACATTACCCAACCCGTCATTACTTACGGCTATTACTCTCGCATCCGCCACATAATTATCGGTTAATGACTCGACAAGTGTCATGTTGACCGTTACCGCCTCTGCTAGCGCCAGCTCAATTCCGGTTCTAGCTTCACTATCATCATCAATTGATATTGGATATCTTAGTGTGTAGGTTGTATTGTCAGATTCTTGTGGAGAGACGATTACCAGCCAATCCCCGGCTGGAATATACTCACTAAAGTTACCACTTTCGTCGGTAGTTGCCGACAAAAATTGGTTTTTGGACTCGTTATACAACAAGAATTGAACGTTCGAGAAATTGCCTGTGCCAACTGTCATCTTGCCGCTAAACAAACGCTCGTCGACAAATTCAATGAAAATCACTTCATTGTCTTCGATAAACATACTCGCAAATATTTGTTGGTTAGTTGAGAAAGTGTTGAAATCTGTAGCATTCTCATTGTCTGCATCAGTATAATTTGTTTGTATTGTATATAATCCAGGTAGCAGATCAATGCTGCTAGAGCCTTGGTCATCGAAACTTGATTGGTTGAGATTATACGTGTTATCGTCAAACTCTGAAATTATTTGGATGTCTGCGTATTTTGGAATGCTATCCGTACAGGAACCTGTCTTTTCCAATACTAGGCAAACTGAAAATTGTAGGGTTACTGGTTCCTGGTCAGAGGTTAACGAAATAAAACTTGATTCAACAAAATTATCAACTTCGTAATCCTCAATCACAGTTATGTTGTATTCATCTTCTGAGCTGCCGAAATCATACAATCCGTTGGCAAGGCTTACGGTGAAACTTCCTGAGTTTGTCACTAGAGCTTGCCATTCTATGCCGTTGTTATCAGTTGCGACTATGGTTGGAACTAATCCGTCATAGTTTTGCGCATTCCAAGTTGCATTGGTATCAGCAACGGTTATAATACCCGAAACCGATGTCAACTTATTCAAGTAAATCTCACCAATATCTAGCATCGGTTGTTCGTTAGGTTGCACATATTGGCCTACTCCGTAAGTATTGCCTGTTGTCGCAGCTTTGAGCACATAAACAAGGTCTCCAGGTACAATAATCGAGAAGTTTCCGTCAGCGTCTGTCTCTGTAGCAAATTCGACATCTCCTGAGGAAAGTGATACGTCCAACAATGTAGCAGCAGTGGTATTTGCTGCTATATCGCTGTCAGTCCATGTTTCGTCATAGTCTACAGTGTAAGCGAGAATTGTCCCACTGATTGTTGTCGCTGGAGAATACTCAAGATCAAAAATTAGGTTTTCATCAACTATTGAGAATTTGGAATATAAGTAATATTCTGAATATTCGCTTTGTTCTATTGTATATTCTCCGACTATCAGTTCCAAATCAATCGTACCGTCTTCGTCAGATACGTAGTCTTCGGAGATACCAAGTATATTGGTTACCGAAAAGTTTTGGTTTGCTGTATCGATAAGAGCAAGCCCATCCGCGTCGGTTGGTGAAACTAGGTTAATGGTCACATCAAATGTTTCGGGAATAATCGAGAGCGGTTCGAGCAACTCTGTCTCGTCACCAACCAATAATTGACCCGATGCTTCATAGAAACCATCTGCGTCTAGGTCTATTCTGTACTCATATTCGCCCGGGGACACTGGCCCGTACTTGTAGCCACCAGTTTCGTTGGTAGTAACGGTTACTGGATTGGCGTCCTCGGTCAAGGTATCAATTATCTCAAACGAAGTATTGGCAAGCACACCACCAGTGGAATTTGTCAAATTACCCGTGATTAAGGATCCTGGCATGCTCAAAGTTAGACCAAATTCAGCAGTTATTCCTACTTGTACTGTTTGGGGAAGTAGGACTTCTCGACCGTTTTCCAAGTTGGCAAATGCCTCATATTCCCCTGGAACAATACCTGTTTGGTAGAATGAACCAGGACTTACCATTTCTCCGGAGAATGTACCCGAGCCGACAAATCGGCCGGTTCCATTGAACGTTCCAGTTCCCTCGAACTCGCCGATGCCCTCAAACGATGCACCGTCATGTTGCTGAACCAACACTGTGTCTCCGACCGAGGTAAACCTTCCATTTGCTGAAACTTCGCCTTCAATCATGTATACTGGTAATTCACCAGAATTATCCTTGAGACAGACAGTCTCATTCACTGGCATTGTTACATTAGTTGCATCATCTTGATCAACCACACAGTCGGTGTCGAAATCATCTGCTAAGTCAATCCACGATGCTTTAATTTCTCCAGTTCCATTCCAGGTTCCATTTGCGACGTACGTTCTACCATCACTGATGGTTCTGGTGAATGTTCCGTGGAAGTCTAATACCGACGCAAGTCCCTCACTGCTAAATGTTCCGTTCTCAGTGAATGTTGCTTGACCTGTTCCTTGAATAGTTCTTCTTTCATCGGTACTGAAAGAGCCGTTAGTTGTAACTACCACAACATCATCTGACGTGCCGTCGACGTTCCTCAGAACCAGGGTCGTGTCAACAATTGGTTCTCCGTTAAATGAATCGTCGCCAAACCAGGTCAGCTGGCCAGAAATTCCGCTGCTATCCACCTCGATGTTCATACTATCAGAGAAATCAGCAGTTCTGTTCGCCTGTTCGCCTGTTACATTGTAATGGGTTTCACCTAACCAAGTCATGTTTGCAACATTGCCAAGTATGGCAGTTATTGCGTTTATTTGTCTGGCATCATTTGTCTCAGAGAGCAAATCATTACTCACCAACTGCATGTAACTACCATCACTAAAAGTTGCTCTTGCAGGCTCTGGGTCGAAGGTACCAACAAATGCTGACACCCTTATCTTTCCTGCAGGTGCAAGGAAAGACCACTCGCCATTTTCATCGGCGTCGGTGAATCCAATAGGAACCCAATATGTTGAGTTGTCAGTGTCGACCGCCCCCTCTCCGGAAAATGCGTCACGTTCAATCAGCAATCTCACGCCTGGAAGAGCTGCGCCATTATCACTCATTGATACAGAGCCGCTTATCTCAGCACCAGAATAATACTTGAGAATCTTTACTCTCCCATTAGGGTCGAATGTTGTGTTGCTGTCTTCATCATACCAGTTTGCGATGACGAAATGGTTCATCATTGCGCCGGGGAGTGGTGGTGCTTGTTGCAGCACAGAGTTAGGACTGCCGCCTTGACCAAACCTTTGACCCGGCTGTGGGTTAGAAAACGCAGTGTCAATTCCTAGCGATGAGGCACCATAGCCCACATAAGTCCTAGCAAGCATGGTTTCAAAGAATTCTGACTGATGGTCGACCCTAACATCTTGCACCTGAAGTGGTTCAATGTCGAGCCCCGCTTGTTGGTCTAGGAAATCATTGGTCATTGACTCATCAACTTCTTCTCTAGTCATTTCGAAATTTCTGTCCCCTCTCGAGGTCTCATACACTTCGCTCATGAAGGTCGCAATATCTTGTCCACTCAAAATTGTAGGTGCACCAAAGATACCCATTGGTTGGCCAAAGTTATAGTCATAATCAGCAGTATATCGCCCTGCTTTTGGATAGAGTCTGTTGTCGATTGCGAAGTAACGTATTTCGTGATCTCTTGAAATCATGTCGCCTGGAAGTCCGTCATAATCCTGCACGTGATAATATCCTTCCATACCAATCAAGTCGTCATATAAGTCGACTATTTGTGAACTAGACATGATGTCATTGAGTAGCTGTACAGTCATTGCTAATCGTGTGTTGTGACGGTGTATGTGTGTTGAAACTGAGGCAAATTCATCTCTTAAGTCATTGGTGTAGAAGTAGTCTCCAAAGATGTAGTGCGTGGTATCGTATTGAGTTTCTTGCCCTGAACGGACATTGCTGTTGAAAGTAAGGTTTGCATCCTCATAATCTCCCCAGTCGCCATCAACACAAGAAGATGAAACCTCAGGATCGCACAATACTCTTTCGTTATCTTGGTAAAGTCTGTAATACAGCATGCTGGTATCAGCAATACCATTGACCCGGTGATGGCCAGTTGCCATCACGTTTCTGCTATTTTGCTGAACCTGTGACGCTTCATTGGTTTGAATGACAGTAAACGAATAATCATCGATTAACTGTTTCATAGCATCAAAATCTTGCTCTTCTTGTATGGTGACGAATAATTCGTATTGTTCATCGGACATCGGTGAGTTGCTTACTATGTTATTGAAACCATTAGTTAAATGATAATCTCCGGTATTAATCTGGTTGTACCTCAAGTCACCTGTTGCAAGTTGCCAAATAAACATCGAGACTAAATCAGTTTGGGAGCGTGCCAATAACATATTACCAGTAGCGGGGATTCCAGACTGGAAGTTGTCCGAGACTGATGGGTGTGCACCTGTGTCAAGCGCTTGGAAACCGTAGTCCCACCATGACACAAATGCAGGCCGCTCTGAGTATGGCATTTCTGCATCTTGTTGAGCTAACCAGTCGTATGCCTTATTCCAGCCCTCATCATTGAATCCGGAACCAAATGAGCCGAGATACCAGTTTCCTGTGTAGGCGCTACTGTCCAAGACAGAGAAACCAGCCAACTCCCACCTTAGCGCATCGGGGATAAGATTGTAGATATCTTCATCGAGATCATTTTCAGATGGGTCTGAACCGGGTATCGCAGAATCCAACCCGTAGGTAAATTGCTGACCTCCGAGGAGCAGGATAATCAGCAATATTGCGGAGAATGAAGGGGTTTTCCAAACTGCTCTCCGGGCCCCTGCGATTCGATCAGCAGGAGTTCTTATGCCAAACTTCTTCCATGTACGAACAAGACCCCGCCAGTTTGCTTTATCCCATAGCGCAACAATTCCCCAGGCTCCGAGAACCGCAACTGCAGGTGTTGCATTAAACATGAATCTTGCAGCGGTCCATGACATGTAGCTAGCAGTAAAGATCCAAACACCAAAGAACAGGTGTGATTGGTTCTTGTTGCGGAAGGTTGAGTAGAGTGAATAAAAGCCCATAGTTAGCGCCAATACCAATACTATCGGCCCGAGTTGAGCGAATAGTTGCCCTCTATCTGGCGCATTTGCTTCAGCGACTGTGCCGAAAATCTTAGTCTTGGTAAAGTAACCGCTACCAGTAAACAAAACGTCCCATGCATTGCTAATTTCAAGTTGCTTCAGTACGAAGAGGATGGTGAAGAACACTACTGCTGAGGCGAATAATGTTCCCAAAACCAATAACCAAGGTTTGTCTCGGAATCCGGTTGTAACATAGGATATAGCTAAGGTGAAGCCGAGTACAAACATGAACGGCTGCAAACCAGTACCATCTAGAACCAATGCTAACTGAGGGTGCCCGTAGAACGGTATTGCCATTATTAGGTTAGTCAGCAACATTGCTAAGAATAACGCGTTGATTGTGGTTGAATCCTTTCTTCTAAACATGTTTAGTGCAACTTGGGCAAAGTAGGCCAAGAATAAGATGCTCGGCCCGACAATGAAACCTTTCCAAGCCAGTGACGTGACGCCAAAAGACACTCCAGCTAATACCGCAAATGACATGGCTGCGCGCTTTTCTTTGGCAACAACCGAGAACGACCTAAGGATAGAGGATATTCTTGGAGATGTTGTTCTGGTCAATCGCTCGTTACCAGAGTGCTTGATTGCTTTGAACCAAAACATGAAGCCCATTGATATGAATAACATAACAAAAGCATCGTGGTCGGCTAGCGCCCAAGTTGAGTGAGAGACGTGTGCAGGCATGAATGCGATTAGCCAAGCAGCAACTACACCGGTTGATTTACCAAAATTGTCACGCGCAATTGAGGCGATTGGGAAAACTGTTAGAGCACCATATATTGCCGGAAGACCAAGTATAGCAAACCACACTGCATCTTCACCAAGCATTGGCTCAAGCGCCATTGAGGTTAATGCGATTGACCAGGTGAAGAGCGGAGGCCTTGGGTTAACACCGCCGAGTGGGTAGGATCTATCGGCATCAAAAATTAGGTGGGCGTTGTTTGCCAGTATGTAATCGACAACACGCTTCATGTACCAAGGGTCAGATCCTCCGGTCATGTCCCATGTTCCTGTACCGAATGCATTCATGGATGGTACAATATACCATTGAATCCTAATGACCAATCCGAAGAAGAATGCTGCACCAACCATGAGACTGGCCCAGTGCGCGTCCCAGAATTTTCTTGCTCCGCTTATTTCATGGTCATCCAAATTAGACCAACCACCGTACTTCTCGTGGGTTGAAATCATGTAGATTCCTACACACAAGAAAAAGGTAAAACCGAGCCATATCAATGCTCCCCAGGTACCCTCAAGTTGTTCTGCTTCCCACATACCGGCTTCATACCATGAGGAAACCAAGTATAGTAACCACATAGAACCAATAAACATCGAACGTGTGTACCACCTTTCTGCAGCCATACCTGCAACCATCATAGCTACGACACCGGTGAAGAATGCTCCCCAATAGCCAAAGTGGCCGTGATAATCGTCAACATAGATGATGCCAAGTTTGTCTGCCATTGATACTGATTCAAAGTGATATAGACTACCCAAATGGGCAATAATCCACACTAATGTGGCTATTTGTAGTGGTATTGTTGCTGAGTTATATCCTCCGTTAGTGGGGGCAATCTTACCAAACCAGCCATCTGTAGACTCAGGGTTAACTACCCCCCTAAGCAGTATCGCCGATAGTAGACCAAGTGCAATAAATATGGTTAGGTAGCTAAAGAATACATAGCCCAGTGCCTGACGTTGAAAATCTAACGCTTGTGGTACTAGAGCGCCGCCAATTGTATAGCTTGGGTCAAGGATATTGTTGTAGTGTCCGACCGCAATCATTCCTACATTAATCCCAACCATCCCGAACGTTAGAATTGTGGCTATCTCATGTCTACCTCTTGAGTCAAAGAAAAAGACTCCGAACGCAACCACCAAAAATTGTAGGGCGATAAATGCGCCTTGGTCTGTCAGGTGGACAATAGCTTGGTGGCCGATCATAACTGCGCCCAGTGTCGCAAGGGAAAATGCAGAGGAAGAGAGTTTTACTGCACCATATTCCTTGAGAACTCTTGGGGTTATACCCAAGATTGCACCAGCGCCAACAATCAGCAGTGGTGTCATGTTGTTCAGTTCTAGGTCGAAGTCAATACCTGCGACCATAATTGCAGCGATAGCCAGCATGACTGCTAGGGGGGCAATTAGCCAACCTAACATAGGTGCTGGAGAGTTTCGCAATGTCATTGTTTTCTCTTCCATTTTGTTTCCCTCAGGGTTATTTCGCGACAGCCTAAAGGCTGGAGCAGGTTGGCCACTCAAGGACCTCTTTTAATAGTGACGCACCACGCACTAAGGTATATTCTCGCAGTATGCTTTTTAGACATTATTTTTGACACGAGAAATCATAATGCTCTACCACCGATATCTCGGCGATAAAAACTTCCCTCAAGTTCAATTGATTCAATCAATTCATAAGCAAGTTGAGAAGCAATGGTTAATGACTCTGCCAATGCACTGCATGACAGCACCCTACCACCACTTGATAATGACTCGCTGCCAAGTTGTTTGACACCGGCAAAATTAATCCAACTTTGCCCGATGGTTAGGGATGGGGTTGAGTAATCCAGTCCGGCAATAATTCTGTCTTTGACTGGCTTACTAGGATAGCCCTCAGATGCTAGCACGATCGTTAAAGCATGAGCGTCGTGGAATTCAACCCGTAGTTGATCAAGCCTGTCATGTGCTGTAGAGTTGAGCAAATCAAACAAATCTGATTTTATCAATGGCAGTGTTATCTGACATTCGGGATCCCCAAAACGAACGTTGAATTCAACAACGTTTGGGTCACCATCATCGGTAATCATCAAACCTACGTACAGCACACCGCGATAAGGTACTGCCAAATTTGACAGAAAATCAAACATTGGTTTGACTATTCTTGAATTTACCTTATCAAATACCACATCAGTAATTATCGGTGCTGGACTGTACGCACCCATACCTCCGGTATTTGGTCCCATATCACCGTCATATGCACGCTTGTGGTCTTGACTCGATGGCAGACATACATAACCTGAGCCGTCCATTACTACCAACATACTAGCCTCTTCACCCGGAAGAAATTCTTCCAACAGTACTTTTCCATCCGATGATATTGAATCAACGATAAATGCCTTAGCTTCATCAAAATCTGCGGTTACAACTACTCCCTTCCCGCCTGCCAGTACATCTCTTTTGATGACCCATGGGTTTGCTCGATAGGAGTTTAACGCGGAGTCAATATCAGAATTAGAATCTAAGACCACAAAGCCTGCCGTCGGCACGTTTACCTGCTGCATGATGGTTTTTGCATGTAGTTTAGAGCCCTCTAAATTAGCCAGACTACCAACAGGTCCAAAGCACGGTATGTCACGCGCAATTAGCGCATCAGCGAGTGAGTTGCACAGTGGAGCCTCCGGTCCAACAACAACCAAGTCGATTGACTCTTTTTGGCAAAAATCGACGACGGCAGTATTATTGTTGATATCTATCAGCACATTGCTAGCCATATTTGCAGTTCCTGCATTACCTGGACTGCAAAATATTTGTGCCACTTTATGTGATTGAGCAAGTCCCAAACACAGTGCGTGTTCTCTGCCACCCCCTCCAATTATCAAGACGCGTGCACTGCCCATAATCACCGGTTATTGGACACGATTGATAATCTATTTTACCAAAATAATTACTCCATCCTATCAAATCTTAAATGCCTTCAATTCAACGACCGTCTATGCAAAGCGTCAACGAAGCGGCATTGGACTTGGGAGTCATATCCCTTAGTCTGATGACTCTATGGCTTTACTTACCCGGTTTCCTGGCCAATACATTTGCCATGATGTGGGGGAAGTGGTTACCAAAAACTGGCTATGGACCGTGGCCAATTGACGGCGGTAGAAACTGGCGTGATGGCAACAGATTACTAGGGGACGGGAAAACTTGGAACGGTCTGATTGGAGGCTCACTAACCTCTGGTGTGCTTTGCGTGATTATTGTGTCATTGATGGGTGACGTGCCTACGGCAGAAAACATCGAGAAAGGAATATTCGTTCATCCACTTACTGGGTATGAAGATTCTTGGTTCAATGTCGGTTCAACACACGCTTCTGCATTTATCCTTGGCACCTTCCTAGGCTTTGCATGTTTACTAGGAGATAGTACAGGTTCATTTTTCAAACGCCGTCGGGGGATGAAACGCGAGGGGGATATATCATCAAAAGCCCCGCTGCTTGATACATTGCCATTTGCAATCATGGTGTTCTTATTTGGTCAATTATTCCTAGGAGATTCATTACTGTCTCAATCAGCGTTGATTATCCCGATGCTCATCATGATTATCATCACGCCATTACTTCACAGATCTTTCAATCTGATTGGATACTATATCGGCTGGAAGGACGTTCCGTACTAATCGCTTACCTTTGATGTCAATTCGCCAAAGGTTTGATAGATGACTCCAATGAGTAAACAGCATGCGTGTAAAAACTGCATTGGTAATTTTGACAATGATATTGGCTGGACTATACACTCCTGCTACGGCAGCAGAAGCACACGATGATGGTTCTTCTAGGACAATCGACAGTTCTCAGACTTGGTCGAACGATGGCACGCTCAACGGTAAAGTCACAATCATTGATGGTGGAGTACTAACCATAGACGGCTCGATTGATGTTGAGGCTGGAAGTGAAATTACGGTTGAGTCGGGTGGAAGCTTGTTGTTAAACGGTGACTTGAATGCAGCCGAATCGACGAATGAAGTCTACATGGAAGTTTATCAAAATACATTCCTTGAACCATATTTTGAGGGCCTCATTGATTCAGGAACCATGAGAATTAACATGGCAAAAGAATTCTTCACTTCAATGGAAGTTCACATTAACGTAACCGGTACAAACATTACATGGAACGGTGATAACTATGTTGACTTTGCTGTTGAGTTTGATGACGCACCGACAAATGTCAATTTTTCTGGTTTCTGGCAGTTCCCTGTTTGGATTGACTCTATACAAGCATTCGATAGTAACGGCGCGATTTATACCTTGGACGCCGATGAATGGAATCATAACAATGGCGTACTGAAAACCGAAGAAGGGGAACCATCATTTTCAATCACCGTTGCTGGAGAATTTAGTTCAAGTGGTGGCACAATATCTGGCGCTGACATCTCCTGTTTGGGTAGTTGCTCTATAACGAACAGTACCTTGCTGTGGAGCGCACCAATCAATGTTTATGACAATGCTCAGTTGACCGCAGAAACCAGCATAATCAACGGTAGCAGAAGTTACGAGGACATAATAGTCCATGACAGTGCAACAATCGTCTACAATACCGAAACTATGACTGGAACCGGTGGACCTACAGACATGTGGATTAGGCTTTTATCACAAAGAATAATTGAAACCAACCTAAAAGATGCGCCGGCAAGCGTCCATTTCGAAGGCTTGGGTTACTTAGCGAGTAATGGGGATTTAATGTTAGATGAAAATGGTACAATAAACCTAGGAGAAAGTAGCAACCCGACCGTCAGCAAATATCTGCGAATGGTAGAATGGGTAGATAGTTCTGGAACGCTTAGTCAGGAGGATGGATTGATAATGATTACC
>DAUW01000048.1:25386-28750 GCA_002505355.1 Euryarchaeota archaeon UBA229
GTTACAAACATCGAGTTACCATTTGTCGTCATTGACGAAGTCGCTCCGGAAGACACTCAAGGTATTGCAGATAGAGGCCTTGGCGTCATGCTGACTGTTTCAAACACTGGAAATGTCGACGTATCAACAAATATTCGCTGCTATGAAGGAGCAGATGAAGCAGACATGGCGACTATTTTTGTGACATTAAGCGCAGGACAGACCAAAGAAGTCCCTGCAGTTTGGTACGCCAATTCCTCTGGCGCTAAGTCGTTAAATTGTAAAGTCTCAATCCCATCATTCTTCGGTCAGTTGAGTGGTGATTTAGCATCACTAGATGGCACTGATTCGGAACTTGTTTCATTCAAGGAAGCCGAAGACAGAGAAGATGCCCCGCTAATTTTATACTCAGCCATTGTCATTGTTATCATTATTGCAACTGTATTGTTCACTAGAGCATCTGCAAACAAATTAAACGATGAAACGCAGAAGGATTATGAAAGAGAAGAAGTGTCTGACGCAATACAAAATACGGAAGACTGAGTGTGGTTATTGGCTTTGGTCCTTGATTTTGGATGACTAGATTACTCAACACTAGCATTGCTGAACACTCGCAAAACCACTACCCCGGAGATTATCAAGGCCATACCAATTATCGCAGCTGAGTCTATTTTTTGGTCGAAAAATATTATCGAAATTATTGCCAAGGTTGCGATACCAACACCTGACCATATGGCGTATGCAACCCCAACTGGAATTGAATCAAGCGTCAGGGATAAGAAATAAAATGCCAGGCAGTACCCTAATACAACAATTAATGACGGCCAGAGTTTGGTGAAACTCTCTGATGATTTTAGAAACGAGGTTGCTGTAACCTCAGATAATATTGCCAGCGTAAGGTATACCCACTTTGACAAGAGAACAACCTCAGCAAGTTGTCATTTCAGCATCTTGGGTTGAGTCGTCTTCGTTCCAATCTAATTCCCAACTATTACTTGATGTGTAAATTGTCTCAGTATCTCCGGGATAATACTGGTTGGTGACCTCGATCTCAAAAGTATAACAACCGCCCTCATCGTAAAAATCGTCTTTCTTGAGATACTCTGTGCTCTGGTCGTTTAATCCAGTACCAGGCATTCCGAGCCATCCATTAGCCTTCCCTGTTGTAGTTCCAGAATATGTGCTTGACCAAGATGCATCTAGACCGCTGACAGTAACCATTGGCATCACATATTTGGTCGAGGAGCCTCGCTTGATTGTCATCGTGAAAGTATAATCTGAAGTGACTGGGATTAATCCGAGGTTTTCCAGGCTGTGACTTCCACCATCTTGGGCCCTCTCGTCAGGAGAAAACAATCCAACAATGGCGTCGATGGTTAAACCATCTGTATATGTATATGATTCAGTTTGACCTTCGTTAGTTCGTGTGCCTGTCTTTAGGACCTTGAAGATTCTAGTACCCGAATCAAGTACTTCTCTAGTGGTAAAATCTGGGTCGATATCAGAATTAATTATTTGGCCATCTGATGATTCTACCTGAATGCTGTATTCTTTCACCACATTGGCGGTATAGTCCAGCGAATTACCTTGGAAAATTGTCGATATAGGAACATCAAAACTAGCCCTATCGTTATTCATCGACTTAGAACCAGACCAAACCTGCTCTCCATCAACAAAAATTCTTGCGTCCGCATCAGAGAAACTTCCCCTGACTACAAAAGAAATTGTGTCTTCATTCTCATCGATGGAGATTTCTGTTACCGCCATAGAAGCATTGGTCGGCACGATCATGATTGCAGCATAAGGCCCGACTGCAATAATAAAAGCCAAGGCAATTGAGGCGCCGGTCTTTAGTGGTGATATTCCGCCTGTCATGCGTTGCGATTGTACAATCGAGCCAATACCCAAGGCTAGAACAACCAATACGACGATTAGACCAAAACCGCCACCTTGAAGCGAAAATATCGCACCCAAGACGATTATTACCCAGCCTGCTAGGTTAAGAATCATAGGAACATCTGGCCCGTCAGGGTTTGTTTGAACCGGTTTGCTAGCCTTAGCTTTTTGTGAGGTAGGATTAGCCTTGGTCAGTAATCCGTCTGCCGTGGATTTTTTGACTGGTTTGGGTTCTAGATTTACACTCTTTTCTTCGGGAGAAGAAGCAGTTTTTGCCTTATCAAGTAGTCCACTCATAGGTCTTCGCCGGGTATTAGGTCTACTGGTATAAGTTATGAACTAAACGCATACAAGCATCGTTTAGTCGAGGTTTGCGCAAGTGAGCTTCACAAACCGGGTGCAGATTCTCGCCATTCGTCTTCTTCATCATCGATGTTGATGAATCGGCGACCAGCGACGGCAGCGGCAAGCGCAATCATCGAGAGTGCTGGGATGATTTCGAAACCAGGCAGATAGATTCCCCTAACATAGACAGTAATCATTTGAGATTCAGTAATACATCCACCATTGTTGCAGGCGAACTCTGATTCAGCATAGAAATCTAGGACGTGATAAGCGTCGCTCCAACCTTGTGTCTTAGGTGTTCTAACTTTTACCTCAACGCTTGCGGGTGTCGGTGTTGCATCAACCTGCTTCTTGACTGCGGGCAGGGTTATGGTAAATCCTGATTCCTCTAGCGTCTTCCTGTATGTGTCAGTAACACCTACTTTCATGAAGTCGATTTGATTTCCTAGGTTATAGACCTTGAATTCAAAAATCTTGTCAGTCTTGGGCATTAACTGAACGAACGGTTCTGTTGCCTCAACTTGGACCAGAGAATACTGCATAACGTTAACGATCATGTTGTTGTTGGATGATGCGGAGTTTGCCGGTGGGAAACCATTGATCTCCTGCACTGTTGCAGAGACTGAAAGAGTTCTGGCATCCATGCGCATGTAAGGGGTTGCTCTTACTGAGATTTGGAAGTCTACTGAGTCACCTGCACCAACATACATGTCACCGGGTGCTGCGGTTGCTAGACCGTCGGCTTGGACGTTGATACTAATTTTTTCTTGGTATGCAGTCGGATTTGTTGCTGTGCATGTAGTAAATCCAGAGTATGTCGAGCCTGGTTTGACTTCAACGTTGATGTTTGAGGGAGCACAAGTAACTGAAATAGCCGCTGTTGGGGTTGGGTTCTGTGCAGCAGCGGGTGCTGCTACAGCAAGCATCGAAAATATATACAAAGTCAAAAGGAATGAAGCACGCTTTACGGTTGACACAGTCTCACCTAACATAACTCCGAGTTATGTGACCCTCATAACCATTTTGGGGATATGGTCAATAATCATCCAAAAAACGATGATTGATTTTGGTGGGCCCGAAGGGATTTGAACCCTTGACCGCCCGGTTATGAGCCGGGTGCTCTAACCAACTAAGCTACAGGCCC
>DAUW01000107.1 GCA_002505355.1 Euryarchaeota archaeon UBA229
TTGATTTCATTTCCTCCTCCTACTAAGATGCTTCAATTCGGAGGGTTCCCCATCGCATCGCGATTATTCGGGAAGTCCCATTCGGCAATCTGCGGATCCATGGTATTCATGCACCTCCCCGCAGCTTATCGCAGCTTGTCACGACCTTCATCGGCACTCGAGCCGAGCGATCCCCCAGTTGGGTTGTAGCATCACATGTATGTTACCACACCATGCGAGTAACCCTTCGGTATCTAATTCATGCCAATTCGGCTTCCACAAAAGACCAACTCCTCTGGGATGGTCCTCCTCAGCCCTTCCCCCGACATAGGCATGCCAAGGTGCTAAGCAAGCAACCGACCTACCTCCTGTATATGAATAAATCGGTTCTATCGACTCATTTTAACTAGAAAAAAATCGTCCTATATTGCGATTTTTGAAATTATTCCGCCGTGAAAAAATACCTTATTATTTACAGTAGTCTAGCAAGATTTTCATCGACTATTGAATCGCCACGATATTGCGATAATTTTGCCTTAGCGTTGATACTTTGTCCCAAACTCACCAAAGTTGCCGCTTCTAAGTTGACGCCCTCGACTGAGTTTGGATGCTTTTTGTTATGAACTTCGATGATTTTCAAGGCTTTTTCTGAGCGACCACTGACCAACAGTGCATGAGCTAAATTCAGCAATATAACGGGCTCATCTGGAGCGGATTTTGCCGCCTCGCGCAGAGCTAGTATAGCGGATTCGAACTGGGATGCTGCGAGCATTTGTACAGACTCATCATGATCTTTTGCCATCTCAATCGCCCGTTGTAATAATGATAGGCCATAATTGTTGTAAACACCGGAATCACCATGCATTCTAGCGGCGATTTTCTGGAAACTGATCGCTGCTTCAGACCAACTATTTTTAGCAATAGCAAAGTAGCCTGCATCTAAGTCATCTCGGCACTCCGGATTTTTTGACAGGTCTACGTCCAGAGCTCGAGCAGGATGTAACTCGAGAGATAAAATGTCAACATCAAACTCATTACTACTTTCTAATTTAGAATTACCAGGACTGGTTTTGTGATCGAAGACGACAATGTCATCTTCATACTGATGCACAACCTCGACAACTTCCTGTTCAGTAGAATAAATTTCTTCCATGTCGGCTTCCAAAGCGGAGATTCTCCACTCATCAGGAATCTCGTGAACGCCTGAATCCGGTATATCTATGCTGCTCGGTAAAATGTTACCTTGGCTTTCGCTGTAGTCGACTTGAGTACTCTCAGGCAGTGGCTGGATTCTAATGGCCTTGGGGCGTTTGACTATCACTTCTGGTAATTCATTATGATCCGCTTCTGGGGTCGCCTCCTCAGGTTGCTTAACTGGCGGGGTTGCAACTAACTCGGGTGCACTCATTACTTTGTCTCCTTCATCGTCTTCAGCATCATTGTCAAACGGTATTCCTTCTGCATGACTACCGATGCCAAATGGCAGCCGAGACTCCTGTAAATTGGATTCTCCTGAAAAGCCAAACGGTAAACTCGTTTCGGACTGATTAGATTCCAAATGGTTCTCTGAGGTGTGGACATCGCCCAGCGAATCACCTTCAATATCTCGCCACGAATCTGCTGCTTCATCTAGACCGGGAATCTCAGTAGGCAAGTCGCTGTCATCACCGTCAGTAGCCGATAAATCTCTCAAGTTCTGACTGCCACATGCTGGACATGAAACCGCATTAAGTGATAACAATCCGCAAATAGCGCATTCAAACATAGTCCGACCCAGTTGTTGGAACAATGCATTGCCTTTCAAGTATGCCCTAAGTAGGCTATCTACTAGCCTATTCTGATTCAGTTAGACCGGCAACGACATTCTTTACTTTGCCTATCTTCTCACTAGCAAGATCTTTCAATTCCTCGATATCATGGTCAACTAATGACTCTGCAAGATTTTTGCCTTTGGAGCGGCCACGATAAACCTGATAGATTATTCCAACCATTGTTATGGCCAAGAGTGCGAGTTTCCACATCACTCCACCCCCTCCAACAGCATATACTAACACCATGTAGAGTGAAACAATTGCCGTAGTTAATATCATCATTGGGAAACCTGCCTTGAAGAATTCATTGAACGATACTGGGTAGCCAGCCTCCTCAGACATACCAGCCATCACCACGTTTGCAGAAGCACCAATTAGGGTTCCGTTGCCACCTAAACAGGCACCAAATGCTAGAGCCCAAATTAGCGGTCCAAGATCCACATTTGCGCCCTGTGAGATTTGTAGCACAATAGGAATCATAGTTGCTGTGTATGGTATGTTGTCGATAAAAGCAGATGCAACTGCTGATACCCACAACAAGATTAACATGGCTGCAGTCAACCTAATTATACCATCTTCACCCTGTGGGAACCAGACAATAGCTTGCTCGACATATTCACCAATAAAGTTGATCACACCCATGTATTGCAAGGAATGTACTAATACGAATAAGCCTGCAAAGAATAACAAGGTTGTCCATTCTACTTCTTCAAGAGGCTCGTCCAACTCATGTCTGCTGGTTGCAAGCAACATTAAGACTGCTCCACCAAGAGCAATCCAAGAAACCGGCATGTGAGTTATCGGGTGCAGGAAGAATCCCAAGATGACTAGACCTAGGATAAATCCGCTGACTGTCAACATTTTGTAGTCCTTTATGCCGTATTTGGACTCCAGTTCCGCAACATCACGCACTCGCTTTCCAGAAAATTCATCTCGGAACATCCACTTTAACAACATAAATGCAGGCACGACCGTCATCAATATACCCGGGGCCATTTCAATAATGAAATCGTTAAAATTGACCCCATCTGCGGCTAGTTCTGCGTATTTTCCACCTTCTGCTCGCTCGATCGCATCGGGTGATAGCCCAGAGCCAATCATAATGTTTGGTGGATCTCCTATCATGGTAGCCGCACCACCAATATTTGAGAATAGCACTTCCGCAATTAGTAACGGAACTGGTTGCAAATCAAGCACTTTCGCAAGTTGTATCGTCACCGGGGTGAGCAATAATATGGTTGTAACATTATCTAGAAACGCCGACAGCACTGCAGTGACAATGCAAAGAATAACGACAAGTGACCATATCGAACCCTCACTCCGTTTGTAAGCCTCGACAGCAAACCACTCAAACACCCCAGTATGTGAAATTACCCCGACCATCACCATCATACCAAGTAATAGTCCAATCGTCTCCCAATCTATCATAGTAGTAACGGCTTTGAGGCTTAATGAAGGTTCATTGGTGAAGTAATTTAACGCCACAACTGCAATCAAACCACCGAGTGCCGCAGCTAGAGTCCGGTGGACAGTCTCGAAGATAATTAATATGTATACCCCGATAAGTATCGCCAAACCAACACCTATGGCAGTGTTTTCCATGCCGTCTTTTATTGAGAGCTCAATATGGACATCTGTCCCACCTGAGCCGGCAGCTGTTGTGTGACCAACTACTGACAGACAACCAACAACTAGGAGTAGCGTAAACGCGATTCGGTTAGACCGGCTTTTTTTGTCGACTAGGTTGAACAATTATCATCCCTCAAACTCTGCCAACTGCAACGAATCTTTGAGCATTGTGTATGAAAATGCTAATGTTTCCATAATACCCCGACGTTTCCACGTGCTGAAATCAACATTGAGTTGGTTGATTCTGCTATGTGATTCCATACAGCGCCAACATCATTTTTGTCAAATAATCCTCGGTTCATTTTTATTTTTACCAGGTTTTTGGTATTTAGTTGGTCTATTATTTCGGATATTACGCTTTCTGTGAGACCTAATTTACCAATCCTAATGGTAGGTTTAAGTTCTCTAGACATAGCCAATTGTTTGATGTGTTTTGGCGGGCCGGTCACGTGATCACTTCCTATGGTGTTTGGGCCCACCGCCCAGTCTTCTAACATTATTGCACATCTTGCAAATTTTAATCACTTGACCGTATCGAATCCTCGTTGTGGAGTTGCTAGAATCATACAGCACTGAACATTTCTTACAAATCATAATACTAACCGATTTAGGCATTTTCAAGCGGTGCTTACGATTTAGATGAATTAGTTTTTCTGTCGCAGATTGCCTAAGGCGTGTTGGCTTTGTGGTTGTTTCAACAATGGATACTAAGGCTGCCTGAACACCTGCAGCGTGTTCCTTGCGGTTACCACGTGCTTTCTTACTTGAGCGCCTTTGACTCATTATATCACCAGTCAATTAAGTGATTTCAGGATGTCTCCAGTTATTTCGTCAATTGCCCGATCACCGTCAATACGGTGGAAAATACCCTTCGAATCATACCAGTCAGCCAGTGGTGAAGTTTGTTGATGGTAGGCATTTAGCCTTTGGTTTACGGTTGCCTCGTTATCATCAGCACGTCGTTTCATATCAGTACTACCGCACTCATCACAAACACCTTGAACTGTTGTTGGGTTGAAAACATCATGGAATACTGCCCCACAGCTCGCACATGAGTATCTTCCACATATCCGCTCAACTATTTTGCTGTCTGGGACTTCGATGGCAATTACGTGTGATACCTCTGTTATTGTTGCTAATGCTTCTGCCTGATTGATTGTTCTGGGGAAACCATCAAACATTAGTCCATTCACCGCATCTGGCTCTTTCACTCGGTCTCTAATTAGATCAATAATTATCGAATCCGGCACAAGTTTACCCGCATCCATATACCCTTTGGCTGCGATACCAGTCTTGGTACCATTTTTCACCGCTGCACGAAGCATGTCACCAGTCGAGACTTGCGGTAGTCCAGTAGATTCCGTAATTCTGGCTGCCTGTGTTCCTTTGCCTGCACCAGGAGGTCCGAACAATACTATGCTGCTCATGGTGTGGCGACCCAGCCATCCAATTTCAATGTACCAGTCAGCCTTGGTTCTTTTCTAACCACATGTGTCCGTATGCCTTCCATTGTTCAAGTGACCATCCGGCTGGAAGTCCGGAGGGCGGTAGCGGAGGACCGTTTTGTGACGGTTCCGGCACGGGCGCCGGATTTACTGGAGAATTACTAGACGGCAGCTGGTTTGGCAGAACCGGCGGCATACCCAATGGGGGCTTGGCAAGAGGTGGCAGGCCAGCGGGGGGCATGCCTGCCGGAGGCATACCGAGTGGGGGTGAATTAGCCACAGGAGGAGGCGTCGAAAATTGGTCAGACATGGATTTAGCTAAAGCGGCTGCTATCTCTTGCTGCGAAACTTCACCACTGGTCATATCGTCTTGGGATAGGCCAATATCAAGCGCTTTTTCTCGTCGGCTGCCGACATCAGGCAACACTGCATAAGCATCAGCCGTCACTAATTGCGAACCATCGTCCTCAACAGAACCTGAATCTCTCAATTTTCTAGACACAACAACCACCGCAATGAGTAAGCCAGCCATGATCAGTAACGATACATACCATGGAACTGAATTAAACAGCCCTTTGTTGCCATCAGCTGGCGAAGCAGATGCTTGAAGTGAGAATGACGTCAAAATTTCGTCGTTTGAAGACAATGATACAACCACCGTATACGGCCCTCGATCGACGGTGTTTTTGGGCGCAATATTGATTGTTACTGGAATAGATTCACCGGGGTTTACGGTGATCGTTGATGGTGAAACTGTTGGTCGCCAGCCACTAACCTCGTCACCTGCGTCGTCAACTATCACAATACTCAGGGCTCCAGAGAGTTGGATATTACCATCATTTCTAATTAGTATCGAGGTTGATTGAGAACTCTCTTTTTGTACTCCAATCAACGGCTGTAAGACTTCGTCGTCGAGAGATATATTGCCATATATTGACGGAGCAACTTCCACATCTAATATCACACTTTGCTCAAATTGACGATTTCCATTTGTTGCCTTAACAGATATTGAGAGTTTGTACGCACTTTCTGTAGCTTGTTCATTGACTGGTGGAATGACACCTAACCTGACTGTTTGGTTTTCGCGCGGTTCTAGTTTAGTAACTGGGTTAGCAAATCCTACGGTCCAGCCATCCGGTGGCAGTGAATAGGACCACTCCAAGTCAGCCACCGAATTGCCATCGTTGGAGATAATGAATTCAGCGTAAGAATAATCATCAGATAGTTGGCATACAATAACATCCGGTGATTGTAAATCAATGGATAATTTATCCAGTATAATCAGCCTAGTATTGTTATTAACATAATCAAAGTTTGAGACTTCTGCTTTGATATTAAACAGATTAAAATCGCCCTCAAGGGAGGATTCAGGTGACGCAATAATAATTTCAACTGTTTTGAATTGCCCAGCAGGAATCGTAACCTGAACCTCGTTATTGTAGTAAAGGCCGTCATAAACCAAATCTGCGTACCAACTCGGATTGGAAGGTTGAACAATTACGCTAAGAGTGATATCGATATTACCCTCATTGATTATTTGGTAATCTAGTGTTATTTCTTCTCCACTGTCAACAAGAATATCATTGACTTGCAAATTGGTCCCGACGTCCTGGCCAGAAAATTGTAGATTTGTGGTGTAATCAGACAGTTCGTCAACTTCAACAATTACTGACTGTGAATAATTTAGGGTTGCGTCAGTTGATGATGTTACAAAGCATTCCACATTGTCTACGAAACCAGCAGGCGGACTACCAAGTGAAACTGGAGGGACAAAAATGCGGACTGGCATCGATAAGTAATTACCAATATCCAGTGGCTCAAAATCTAATGATGAGGAATTTGAATTTCCAAGCATGATTTGCCATAAATTTGTTGATTGACAAGATACCGAGTATTGTGCTTCGGAGTTTCCAACATTTAGCGCCGAGATGGCGAATGATGCTGATTGGCCTGGTAACGCCGATAGTCCAGTAGTCCCACTTACCACAATTTTCACGTCGTCCACCTCGTCAATTATTATCGTCAATCTCACTGAATGTGACACGGTTGGTTGAGACTGGTAAGCTACAGTTACATCTACGAAGAAAGTCCCAGAACGTGCATACCTTGGATTATTGGTATCTTCAAGGTTTGAATTCAAGTTGTCAAAATTTAGTGTGACTTGAACGCTATCTCCCTGCTGCCCTTGGGGTGAGAGTTCATACGGTCCTGCTTGTGAGACACTCTTTTGCCAATTATCCTCAGGCGAAATAAAATAATTGAAAACAGGATGTTGCTCTTGAACATTAGTGTAAGATAGCGTCACCATTTCTGTTCCAGTACCCTCGTTGAAAATTGCTAGTGGAATATCGATATCAGTTTTGTTGCGTACGTCAAAATTGTTAATCGCCGCAGCCTGCCTATCGGCTTCACTGGAAGGAACATTGCCGTCTTCGTCAAGCGGTATTACCCGCACACCTAGGGCCGTCACCTCAATATCAATCTGAAGAATATTGTTGTTGACTCCATTTGATTCATCGTTCATCTCGTTTATGTCATTGTTGACATCAAGACTAAGTTTTAGCGTGTGAATTCCGGTGGTTGAGAATGTACGTGTGGTAATTTCTGATTCAATCCCACTTGAAGGAACCCCGTTTGATTGCCCTTGCATGAGAACGGTTCCTTCTGTCACGTCTTCCAATTTCCAATCAAATGAACCTGCATCAGCAGTCCCTTGGTTCATCCACGATACTCGAACTGATACGACGTCATTTTGTAACGGCGATTCAGAAGATATGAATATTGATTCAGGGAATGCTAGTAAATCGGGCCTCGAAACAATTGATGCATCACCTGTGATGACGATGCTAAAGTCTTGATCAATACCACCACGATGCATGACTTGAACCAGCCACTGGCCTGAATTCGTCATCACGTTAGGCGCGATGCTTACTCTTTCCACATTATTTACGGTATCACTAGATCCACCAGTTACTGAATATCCTGAGTTGAAGTTATTACCAAGCATTTGGTTACCATCCGGATCAATCAATATTAGGTCCAGATCATTCACCAGCTTTGCGTCTGATTGGGCTGAGTTCGCACTACCGGGTTCATCATTCCATGCAAGGGTAATTTCCAAACCGCTTGCCGGATCTAGATTTAGTTCATAGAGCAGTCCAAATGATGGTTGCAAGGTCTTTCCGTCATCATAAAATGTCGGTAGTGGATTACCCTCATGCATTGGCATGACAGTATTCTGTAAGTTAAGCTGCCCCCAACCCTCGTTGACATTTGGGACATCCAGAGAGCCTAAATCCTCAGCACCATTAATCATTGCTGCCTTGATAAGCGAGGCAGAAGGTGACTGTATCCCAGCCTGCTCGCGCAGAAACTCGCGTGTCAGTGAGGCAAGCCCTCCAGCGACTGCTGCTGCTTGAGAGGTACCAGAGACCGCCATGTAAAGTGGGTCACCATTAGCATGTGCACCAGTACCACACACTGCACCAATAGGGCTTCTTGCCTCTTCTGCCCGTCCTGAGCAAATTTCTATGCCAGGAGCAACAACATCGGGCTTAATCCTGCCATCTGTAGTTGGGCCTTCTCTAGATATGAGATCAACAGCACCGGGTGGGCTGCTACCCGAAGTTCCGGTCGTGCTTACTCCGACTGCAAGTACGTTTTTCGCCGTAGCAGGAGCAGTTACAGCAGAATCTCCAGAACCGTCCCAATCACCAACCGAGAAAATTGGCAGTAATGTTCGCTCATCCTTAACGAACTGATCGACTGACCTAGAGTCTGCAGTGTATTCGCCATAATTACCGTTTAAGCCCCAAGCATTGATGGCTATGCGGGCGGTTTTTTGCTTAGCATCGGCTAATAGATCATAGATTGACCCCTGTCGACCAAATACTCCAGTGGGATCATGCTCAAGGGCGTACATTGTGACGGACGCTGCAGGAGCTATACCTTTGGTTGATGAGTCACTGGTACCATCTCCAATTGCCGTTAAGGTAACGTGCGTCCCGTGTCCTCCATTTGAGTCGGCAGGAGAAGTATCAAGCCCAAATTGAGTGTAAATTGCGGCAACTCTGCCAGCAATATCAGGATGATCTCTATCCAATCCTGTGTCGGTGATGGCTAACATTTCGCCCGAGCCATCAAGGGTAAATGAAGCATCATTGGCTACTGAGACAACACCGGATAATGCCCGAGCAACACTATTGTGCAATTTCATCTCAGCCACAGGCTCAATCCACAAAATGCGGCCGTCGCGCGCTGCTTGGCCAACAAAATCACTTCCCTCGGTAATCTTGACCTGACACAAGGAGTAACCGCACCACGCATCGGTTGCGCCGTAACTTAACAAATCCAAAGAAAGTTCGGCATAGCCACCTAAAGATAGGTCAGCGGTTGGGATGACTGCAAGGTTTGTGTGATCATTAATGGTAAACAAACTTGGATGGATACGAAATCCTGGCTGCATATCTGACAGCCATCTGACCTCATCTGAATTTTCAATCAATGGTAAGGAAGTTTCGAATTGTGAAGTGACCCTTATGATGAAGTTACCATCACCCAAGATTTCCAATATCCTAACGTGCCCTTGTTCCTCTAATTCGTGTAGCCAAGTGAAGTCATTGTGGTGCAGTTGAATATATTTCATCCCTGTTTCGAGAAAATCATTGGTATTGTGAAACTCAAACGGTAATTCGGGTAATGGCTCATTAAGCGGGTCGAATTGCCCATGTACTAAATTCAACTCACCGCTCAACTTGTTTAGGCTTACATCTGAGAACATCTCGCTCGGCACAGCAAACCAATTTTGAGTGTCACTAAATTGCTGGCTAGTAGCATGCTTTTCGTTAAAGTGTTCGATATGATTGTCTGGTGTTAGTAAATCGCTGTTTGTCAGTGGAGAAAGTGATATTCCGAGGACTAGAATCATCCCAATGATGAGTTGCCTCAGCTTCAGCATGCCTAGGGCAACTCCACTTGGTTTTTGAAAACAACCGTCAATTGTTGAAAAATTGCTCATTAGATATTGTTGTACTTGGCGATTGCTGCATCAGTTTTAGCAACGGATTTGCGCCAGTCTGATTCAGTACCCATTAGTGCCCGAATTGCATCAACATTTTCTGGAATTACATCTGACTCTTGATGAATGGCTTGGAAGTAATATAACGTATTATCTTCTAGTTTTACGCCGTCTTTCCAAACAAATATTTCGTGCAAATCACCCCATTTGCGCCCGATGTCACGAGCATACTCCATTACTTCAGCAGTTGTTGTGATACCTGTTTCACCGCCGCTCATCAAGATTATCCTTGGCTCTTTAGCCCACATCTCAATGACTGAATCAGTTGTTAATCCATGACCATCTGGTAATTGAGCAACAATGACATGCACATGCATAATCGTGGTAGGCACTGCAACTGCCATGGAATTGATGACAATCTCAGGTTTGACGGTCATTACGTCTGGTCCATGATGTGAGGGAACTTTCAACACCGGTTTGATGGCGTTAATTGGTCCCTTACTAGAATCTCCAGGATCGGCAGCCCTTCGTATCATAGTACACTCGACTGCAAGAGAACCACAATGAGCAAATAATGGCACCAAGGTTCTTGACAATCCAGTAGTATTACATGACACCACTCTGGTCCCCTCGACGTTTAGATTCTCGGCATGATTTGCCGAGGAGGTATACGACATTCCCGTCATTGCGTGTTTTTCCCCGCCCTGAAAAATCCACTTAACTCCACATGATCGATATTTTTCCAAGTTGCTAGCACCAACTTTTCCTGGCGAACAATCAATGACGATGTCCGCAGAGTTGAGTAAGTCTGTGAGCCCTCCATGACACTCATATCCAGCGTGGGCGAAAGCCGCAATTTTTTCCGCATCATCATAAGTACAATAGATTGGGTAGCCTTTCCTTACTGCTAAATCACATCCAAAGGCTGGCCTAGTTTTTGTCACCCCGATAATTGTCATATCATCTTGTGCATCTACCGCATCAGCAACTCGCTTGCCAATCGTCCCGTAACCATTTATTGCAACCTTTATTGCCATCTTCCCACACATCATGGTCATCGGAGAATATCTATTAACAAATCGTATCGAAAATCCCAGTGGCAAACTGGCGTAAGTACTTACCCGATTAAGAAGAGTATATGTCCATCCTACTCCGACCGTACAACATGGCGGATACTCTTGATGTTGTGGCACGTTCCTTCAACATCAATAACAAACTAGGCCCTAAACTCGAAGCCGCAGCCGAGCAAAATGCAATATTGCGAATTGGGTGGACAAATGCTGGTGATCCGGTACCTAAGAACGGTGAATTAGGTTTATGCCCCGGCATACCTAAAGGTGCTAAAATCAGAGCGCTAGGTACTCTTGGATCTTGGACAGCTGCCTTTGGCAAAGGTGGCTCATTTACCATACAAGGGGATAGTGGTTCATTTCTTGGTGCGGCAAATAACGGTAACAATATCACCTGTGAGAGGAGTGCGGGTAATTATGCTGGATTTTGCATGAATGAGGGAAAAATCTCGATTCTAGATGGCTGTGGAGATGATTTAGGATCATTCATGAATGGTGGATTAATTATTGTTAGGGGCAATGCCGGAATGCGTGTCGGTGGAGGTATGTCTGGCGGAATTATCGTTGTTGACGGTGATATTGGTAACGACCCCGGAGCTGGCATGACCGGTGGCAAAATCATCGTTAACGGAAGATGCCCAAACCCGCCTGAAGGAGTCGTCCTTCGCCCGATAACCGAAGATGAGTTAAGTCAATTGAACAAGCAAATTGATGATGACAACTTCCAGATTCCTAACGACTCAATTTGCCTTGAATCAAACGGATTATCTCCTGTGGCTGATAACCGGAAAATTGTTTCTGCAGGCGATTTAAGCATGATTGGTTTAGTACCGACTAGTGCTCAGCGAAATATGCCATATGCGACATGTGATACTGTCGCTTTGCTGGGTGAGCGAGCGGAATCAAACACTCCGATTGCGCTACCATTACCCATAATCCCATATCTTGCTGATGGCAGCGTTCTCTCAGAAAAGCAAAAAGACATATCAAAACTACTAGAGAAGCAACCATTTATGGTTAGCAATAATCCAAGAATCATTGATTTCTTGAATGTTGAAATCACAAATTTGGCCCATGCTAGTTATGCACTGGAAGAATGTGGTGGTGCAGTGGTTGATATGCTAAATATGCCCAGTATGAATGCTGAAGAACTTGACGGATTGTTAGTCGCAATCAGGTCTTTACTCGGTCAAGAAAAACCATTCGGTTTCTCGGATGGAGTCGGCAGAATTGAATCATTACATGCCTCTGCGGCATACCACAATGCTGATTTAGTGATATGCACAATTGAGGATCAGACTGGTATCTCTGAAGCTGCAAGCCTCCCCTTGATTGGTAGAAGTAGCAAAGCTAACTTGGCCAATACCTACACTGATTCCGGAATTGCGATAGGGTTTTCGGCAAACGCTGAGGATGTAGCTAAACTGTGCGCTGCGGGGCTGAAGTTCATTGCTTGTACAACTCCGACTGAAGATTATAATCAGATAGCAGATTGGTTGTCTGATATACACATCAAACTATCCAGTATATTGCAAAGACTGGGCATAGAGTCAATTGATACTCTGTCCCGTCAAAACCTGCGCGCTCTTGATTACGAAACCGCCGCGGTAAGTGGTCTACGGCTTTCCGGCTATGAACGACCATTGCCCCACTGGTTTGCTAGGTAGGTGATAATATGCCAACAATTTCAGTGGAACAGAACCTCATTGCCAAGTTACTCAATGTTCACTCTCTGAATCATGATGTTGCAGAAATTGCCGACAAGTTACCACTGCTAGGAACTGACATTGACCGTTGTGATGAGCAAATGTTAGACATTGAAATTTTTCCTAACAGGCCTGATTTACTATCCGGAGAAACCTTAACAAGAGCCATTAGAAATTTTATCCATCACCAAGATTCCGAACCGGATATTGATGTTGCAAAAGGCAATGTTACGATGGTTGTTGAGCCTGAACTAAGAAAAATTAGACCTGTTATCCTAGGTGCAATAGTTAGAGGAGTTAATCTCAACAAGCTTGGGATAAAATCAGATGAGTTTGTCAAATCTTTAATGGATCATCAAGAGAAACTGCACTTTGCACTGGGAAGAGGCCGAAAAAGAGCATCAATAGGAGTTCATGACTTATCGAAGATTTCACCTCCGTTTACCGTCAAAGCCGTGAGTGGATCTACTGAGTTCATACCACTATCAATGTCTGATTCAATGTCGATAAAAGACATCCTAGTTAATCACCCTAAAGGAGTAGAATATGCCCATTTGTTGGAAGGTTTCGATAAATTTCCAATTATCACTGACGCCAATGAGCAAATACTCTCATTCCCGCCAATAATCAATGGTAATCACACAGCAGTTACCGGTGAAACCAAGGATTTCTTCATTGATGTTACTGGCTGGGATTTTAGGGCCTGCGAAGCATCACTAATGTTAATCGCACTACAATTGAAAGAATACGGCGGAGTAATAGAGAATATCGAAATCACTGACTGCCATGGTCAAACAAACACTTACCCTGATGGCACATCAGTAACACATAAATTACCAATCGAGGTAATTGACGGTCTCCTCGGAATAAGTCTTAGCGACGAGGCACTAGCTGCGGCTATTAATCGGATGGGTGGTAAGTTTATTGCTCGACACGCAGATGAGATAATTATCAAGATGCCGCGCTGGAGATTCGACATCCTTCATTCGGTCGATTTGGTGGAAGATATCGCAATAGGTCATGGGTACGAAGACTTGGGCCAAGATATCCCACAGTCACCACTGACTGCCAAGCCGCGCCAGGATGCAAACCTAATTCGCAGAATAAGTAGTTCTATGCAAAGTTTAGGAATGATGCAAATTCAGTCGCTGACGCTATCCAATGATGACGATCAATTCAATTTAGTGAGATGGGACAACGTTGATGAGGTTACCCGTATCACTAATCCGATTACTATCGACCATACCTTACTAAGACAATACCTGCTACCTG
>DAUW01000122.1:0-23176 GCA_002505355.1 Euryarchaeota archaeon UBA229
GCTCTACCTGACTGAGCTACAGGCCCAACGTAGCAACTTGGGCTTTTCAGCCGACTTGCCCTGCGTTCATATAATTTGCGGCAGGGTGAACCCAGCCCCGCACTAGCGGAGCGTCGCCAAAAGTAGCCGTCTTGGGACTTTCGAGGTTATGGCTCGCTCGGCACGGTAATGAATAAATGCTTCGCAATTTTCACAACATACGTGAGCACTCCACTTTTTCCGGAAAAGTCGGTGGAGCGTGAACTCGAATTATTGGGCCAAGAACCACAAGTGAAGACCTGGCTGTCGCCAACAGGAGAAGCGTTTAGTTTTGAACTCCCGCATACGGTCTATCCACCTCGTCAAGACACGGATTTCTTAGCCCGAAACATCCTAAAATTAGGCCCTGGAAAAGGCAGACTATGTTTAGAAATTGGTACAGGAAGTGGAGTATTATCTCTTCTGTGTCACCGGCAAGGATGGAATGTCTCAGCCTGTGATGTCAACCCTATTGCGGTAGCTTCTGCTAAGCACTTACTGGCATCAAACTTAGCACCAGATGTGCAGGTAAGGGAGGGAGGACCCGGACCACCTGATGATGGTATGCACCACCAATGGGCCGGGAAAAACGAGTACGATTTAATATTCTGGAATATGCCATATATCAAACTCGAAGATAACTCAGGTCCGCTACTTGGACCGATGGAAGAAGCGGCCCTAATTGACACCACAAGCACTAGTTTGGTATCAGTGACCCTGGCCAATATAAAATCCGGAAATATACTGAGCAAATCTGGAGTCTGTTTACTTACAGTAGGCAATCAACATAACATCGAGAACCTTGTCGATATTGCTAGCCAATACGGTTTTGCTGCGCGAGTAATCGATCGAGTGATTTTAGGTGACGGGGAACCGCTGAAGGCACTAGCATTTTGGCATCCATTCGCTGATTACCCCACATTAAGCAAGGATGAGGTCTCATCGACTAACACCGAATTATTGAACAGTAATTGGCCGATTGGTTCCTCACTTTCAGCAAATCATCAAACTCATGGCCGTGGCAGGTACCAGCGCAAGTGGGAAAATACCGGCAAACAGGTATCATGCTCATGGAAAGTTAAACTGCCAAGCGAAATATCCACAGGGCTGACCCAGGTAATTATCGGCAACCAGATTAAGCGCATGTTATCAAATTACAGCGCATCCAGTGTCTCGAAGGTAATTCTCAAGTGGCCCAATGATGTATTAATTGTTGATGAACATAGATGGGGTAAAGTTTGCGGAGTGCTAATCGAATCAGTAACCAGAGGTAAGACTAATGTTGCAGTCGTAGGAATTGGCATTAATCTCGCGGAGGGGTTGGAGGAGCCACAAAAAGATTTCAACATTGCTTATGTAAACTGGTTAACAAACTCTGCAACAAAATCAGCATTAGAGCGCCAAGTCCATTGTCGAATAGCAAGTTTATTTGAGGACAGGCATGAACTGCCAAACACACACTGGGATGAATTTAAATTATCCGCAGATAAATCAATTCGTGATGCATTTACATCGTGCAGGGCTGTATTATATAGAAATCAGATGGTGACTCTAGAAGTTGTCAACGATGATGGAACGATATCATTGAATGATGAACTTGGCAACATAATCTGCTGCGGCGAAGGTGAAGAACTGAACTGGGAATTCTTATAGTTCTAATTCGGCATCAACAGATCCATTGTTCATCTCTGCCCGCCTCTTTTGCAGACCATAAATCAAAACTGCGGCACCGATTGGATAGATAATGAAATCCAACATCAAGGCTCTCTTGACATCAACATCTACCGCACCAGAACCACTATCTAAGCTAATCTCAACCTTGTATTCACCATACTCATCCGCCTTGAAGTACTCCTCCAAGTTTTCATCTGCAGTTATCTGAAAGTCAAGTTGAGATGATACTTCACCATCCTTGATTATTGTCAACTCACCGCCACAACTTGTTCCAACAGAGGATCCTTCATCACACATTACGACGATATTAAGCTCATCACCTTTTAGTAAATGTACAGATTTTTCATACGGGTTATCGTCTTCATTACTAATTGGTGTGGTTTCAACCCACCCATGAATTATGAAACCTGCGCATAGTATGCCAATCCCCACTAGAATCAAAACATCACTGAATTTCATCGCATCTGCGGAACCACCAGCCCCCATGTGACAGCGTCATTAAGTAACGCACATGAATCCTTCCTTAGACGATTTCAGACAAACGCTCTCGGACTAGTTTTATTTTCCCGCTCGAAGTATAACTAGAAATAACCGATTTTACACCCAGTTTAGGGGTGGTCAACAAATCCCTGACCGCACCGTAATCGCTTAGTTTTACCTCTATAATGCCAGTACTTCGGCCGTCTGAAATTTGGTTTAAATTAAAGTCCATTATTCTAGGCTTGTTGCTGAGATCAAGAACGCTCAATATTTGCGTCAATTCCGTTGCTAACTGAGTTCTTGAGGCAATATCCTTAGAGATAATTAGTCCAATCCACCGTCGTTTTCCACGGAGTGCCTTGGAGAGCCGCTTGGCCATGTAACTCGTTCTGTATGTTTTATCTTAATTTCTTTGGATAATATCAAATCATTATCCTGCTTCGGAAGGTTCGTCGAAGCATGGGCAACAATGACACAACTTCTAACGTTTCTAGCGACGAGATGCTAACCGATTATGAGGAGCAGAATATCTCTTTGCTGCGGTTGATTAAATCTTTACTATCAACCTCGACTATGCCTCACCTCGTACTAATTGTGGCTATCTCCAGCATATTCTATGTTTTAGCTGGGGTTAGCGCCTTTACCACAACATCTGCAATGGCATTTACCAGCCTCTCACTAGCCTATGCGGCTACTGCACTGTTATCGAGAAATAACCGAGTCAAGAGCTGGATTACGCTTAGTGAGGAAAATCGCTTAGCAACTAAACCCTCAGTAAAATCCGTATTGAACAAATTCCGTATTTGTTTATTCCCAGTGACTGTTTCGGTAGTGATTTTTTTTGGAATAATGGTCCTTAGCGGCGAAAATGGCATAATCTCAAACGCTGATAATATGATTCCATCAGCTCTCGGGCTGTTATTTATTGCATGGTCAATCGTTCAAGGCGTTTCATTTTCACAGTGGGCATCCGCTAATAGCGCCAAGCACTCTAGCCGAGCAAAGCGGCCTGGTAACCTACGTATTTCCATCGTGTTGACATTGACGATTATTGGAGTTTTCAGTCTTTTCTTGGGCACGTTATTTTATCAATTTGACAACTTGAGTAATACGATAACTGAGTCAGTAACATCTGCCTTACTTTTTGTTATTCTGGCGACCATTGTTTGCTTGGCAAGTATTGGCTACTCTTGGAGGTCAAAAAATCTCGCATCGATGAAAAATCGTTTACATTATTTTAGTAACAGATGGTCAATTATTTGTCATCTATTCATCACCTGGCATCTGCTCACTATATGGCGTCAAAACTTCCTAGACCCATCAGCAGTTCAAGTGTTTTTGGAAGAAATTGTGTTGATGATTTTTACGGTGATATTTGCGATTTGGTCGATGACCTCCAAAGGTTACAAGAGCAGTTTCAGAATGATTACTGAGGAAAATGCGCTAACTTGGGGCCTAGCATTCGGTTATGCTTATGCTGGTAGCGTTGCTATGCTAACCTCCTTTTTTGATGATATCAAGACTGTGATGTTGATTGGTCATTCGATAGTTGTCATCACGGTAATCATAATGCACAAACGGGTTTTGCAGAAAATTATCGGGGTGGATGATTATGATGTTGAAATACAAAGAATCTCGAGCGATAACACCCAAGATTCTGAAAGTACTCGTTACAAGGCAAAGGCTAGCAAAGTTACCTCCGGTGTGGAAGAGATTGACCACCAAGAATGGCAAGAAGACGATGATGTTGACTGGGAAGCAGGTCAAACAGCGCCCCAAATTGATGGCGTCGATTGGGATGAAGCAATAGATTTAGATTAATCTTCACCAATTCCAGATAGTAGTGTGACAACTCGCATGCTGTTGTGTAAGTCCTCACTCACCCTGGCGCCGAGGATGACCTGCGCTTCAGCATCCAATGCGTCAGTAAACAATCTTGCGACAGTATCAACTTGGCTGAGCGTCATGCCAAGACCACCCTCAATCTGGATTAAGCAGCCCGTCGCACCACCAACGTCTAGAGCTGCGAGCGGCGCCATCATTGCTGAATGGAGAATCTTTTCAGGTTCATCTGGATCACCTAACCCCACCAACAGGGTCGATTTCCCATCCTGCTCGACTATAGCCCGTAAGTCCATTAGATCTAGATTGATTAATCCCATGCGAAGCAGGGTTCTTACCAACCCATCAACCAAATCCTCAACCCACTCTGCCCCCATCTGCCATGAACGTCCACGCTCACGGGCTTGTCTAGCCAGCCTTTCGAGGGATAGCCTCACAGTGACGTGAGCGAACTTATCAAGCCTAACAAGTCCCTCCTCAGCGATCTCAAGTCTAGTTGATTGTATCTCGAAAGGCATTGCAGCAACTGCGATAACCACAGCCCCAGACAACCTTGCCTGTCTGGCAAACTCATGAGCCGCTCCAGTACCAGTACCACCGCCGAGACCAGTAAGTAAAATTACTAATTCAACAGGTTCCATTAATTTCCTCACCACGGCTGATAAACTACGCATACGCTGTTCAGCTAACGGTGGCAATGCTGCGCAGCCTAACTTGTCAACAACAGTGCCTAATCTCAATACATGGCCGGATTCCACAGAATCAAAGCTTTCATCATCGGCATCGACCAATAGGATGTCAGCTTCTGAGTTACACCGTGACCAAGCACCTTTTGCCCAAGAACAACCCAAACCGCCGACACCAGCGATAAGAATCTGCGATGATTCCATTAATTGACGGTGGGGTTGATGCTCAATGAACTTTCTCTAATCATTCGATGTATCTAAGATATCGTCGTCGCGCATCTCTAGCCCATGCATTGTCAGGTTCGATTTCCAAGACTTTATTGTAATATTTGACTGCAGTCTCGAACTCGGAAAGATATCTTCCATACAAGTGCCCAAGGTTCGACAGCACTGGGATGCAGTTTTCATCGTTTCGCAACATTTCTAGTAATAATTCTTCAGCATTTCCCAAGTCATTCTTTAGCATCATTTCCTCGGCGTTTTCCAAATCCTGGAGTTGAGATTCTGACAAATCATAGATATTTTCAAACGGGGTTGACATATCGCTCAAACAGACCAGAAACTGCCTGTTATTGAACTATACCTACAGCAACGATTTTAATATGGTTTTCGGCCTTTATAAAGTCGGGCAAAAACGGGGGACTGCGTATATGTTCAACGGCAAAATTTGATAATGTTTAAAGGGTTCATACTGGTAGGGACATCAACTGGGTGTGTCGATGCAGGTTAAGCCTTTTACTAACCGCCTGGCTCTGGGCATGCTGCTCGTTATTTTACTCACCCTACCAGGCCTTGCTTCTTCATACCATGGAGGCATTGGTGGACAACAAGTCAACGCTGGAGAAACCATCGATGATGTTGCTAAAGAAGGTTGCTTGTGTCACAATGGAGAAGCCGACAACAGCGTGCAAATCATTCTAGACGATGTCCCATATGCTTGGGAAGCCGGCCAGACCTATGAAATGAAATTACAGATAATCGGTGGACCTGCTGCGGCAAGCCCATGGACTGCGGGATTTTCGATGCGTGTTTCTGACGGCACCCTATCCGGTGATAATCTGCAGAACTGGGAAGAAGATCCGACAACGCTAACGCAGACCGAAGCAGGTGCTGGTAACGATGACCGAATGTGGATACTGTCATGGGAAGCACCCGCCGCTGAAACCGGAGTTGTGGACTTTTGGATAACCGGTAACTCGGTTAATGGTGACCAAGGACCTGGCCCAGAGGATAAGTGGAATCAGCTAATCTTTGCCTTACAGGAAGGCGACGACGCAACATCTGCTATGGGCACAAGAACCCTGTTTGCTGGCGATGGAGATGTTAGTCCGCCAGAACCACAAGAAACCGGTGTCGACCTAAAGCACATGGGTGCTGAATTCAGAGCCCACGTGTTGGGCTTGCTAGGATTTGGCGCAGTACTAGCTGTAGTTTTATTCGCTGGCCTAATGTTGCGGTACAGTTTTTCCTCCTCATATCAAGGCAGGAGCAACCAACTACGACTACGGTACAAAATTCGAAGAAGAGGTGATCAATGATGGACGATACAATAACCAAACTACTACGAGGAGTTGCAAGAGGCGACATTTCTGTTGATGATGCACGTAAATCACTCGAAGATGCCACGCTTACTGAAGAGCAAATGGAATTCGCCATCGACAAAGGGGTATTCAATGAAGCCGATATGGGTTCAATCGTCAGCGCCAAACTCGCCCCTTCTGGAGCGTCCTATCTGACGATGTTCTTTTTCATCTGGGGGATTTTTTGGTCCTGCTATTGGATGTTTTCCATGATCTATGGCCTAGCAAACGATTGGGACCAAAGACAACTAGCATTCCACCTTGCTATCGGTGTTACGACTCTAATCCTCATGGGACTGGTCTATTTGCGATTCATTCTCCCTGACACGATTATCGTTAAGCACGCAATCAACAAATTCATCCCTGAACATCAAAAGGATTGGAAAGAATACAAGATGTGATTTAATTGGCTAGAGAATACGACCTTAAACCAGCCCCATCCCTTGACGATGGTGATGCAGCTTTCGGCACTAGTAAAGTCATTAACCGCCGTCAGTTTCTAAAATATGGCTTCAACACCGCAACCGGAGTTCTCGCTGCATCGCTCGGAGTGTTAGGCTTCTCAGCGATTCTATTGCCACCAGGTGCAGACTCCGGAGGTAGTAACAATGGAGTTATCTTTTGGGCAAAGGGCCGAGAAGATGAAGCGTGGTACGGTGCTAAACACGAGTTGCCAATGACTCGACAGGATTTTGTCGATGAAGCAGCAAAGTCATCGACTGGCACTGCCGGTGCCGCTGGAATTTGGAACGGCGTCCCTGTAATTGTTGTATATGTTGACCATGATAAAAACAAAGATACTCCTGTGAGCAACGGCAAGGCTCGCTTTCAAACTATGGAAGGATATGACGAGACAGGCAAGCGCATTGGACACTTTGAAGACATGTCTGACCTCGACCCAAGGATATTTCCCTCTGATAACATCGTGATAATCTACGGCCGTTGTACCCACCTGTGCTGCATACCAGGCTGGCAACTAGTATCCAACTCCTTTACCGATGATTCGTGGACGCCAAATGGCACCGATGATGGAGGAACCAAACTATTCTGTATTTGCCACTCATCTAGATTCGACCCCACTGCTTTGGAGATGAACACAAACAGGAACCGTTCCAACGGTGCAACATTCAATTATGCCGGGATTAAAGTATCCGGAGGGCCTGCACCTGTGGGGCTCCCAATTATTCCTGTGCAGATGAACGGCGACAACATCGAGGGCATAACTGATTACCTCGATTGGTATACTTATTGTGACTGAGGTGAAAAAATGACAACAATGTTCTGGATTCTGTGGTTCTTTATTGCTTTCATCATAGTTTTGGTAGCGTTCACGCTAAGAAAAGAAAATGAAGAAATGCCGCGTAGAGAAATATTACGTGCGGTCGAGTCTACTGGCAGAATGGGTTTTGCCGAACGATCCTTCTTGTGGGTATTTTCATGGCTTGACACCAGATTTAGAATTCAAGATTACTGGAACATGTCGAAAGGCGCATACTACAACATGCACAGACAGATGCCGCTTACTCACGCCGAAAAATACAAACTAAGAATCATCTGGTACTGGTACCCATTGTACTGCCTAGGCGGAATTTCATTTTTATCTTTCATCATTCTAGTAATCACTGGAACTGTGCTAGGAATTTATTACGTCCCTGGGGGCGAGGGTATTCCATCTCCTGCTTACCTAAGCATGCAGTACATAATGACTGAACTACCGTTTGGCTACATCATTAGAGCAGTGCACCACTGGGGCACTCACTTCATGGTAGCGAGCGTGTTTTTGCACATGTGCCGTGTATACTTTACTGGAGCCTACAGAAATCCTCGTGAATTAAACTGGCTAATCGGCGTAGCTCTAATGGCACTGACAATCGTCTTTGGTTACTCTGGATATTTGTTACCGTGGGATTCCTTAGCATACGGTGCGGCAGTTATCGGAATTAACTTAGCTAACTCAAGTCCACTAATTGGCAAGCAAATCGCTACACTACTATTCGGTGGTTCAGCATTAACACCCCGTACGGTCACAAGAATGTACTTCATCCACGTATTCATACTTCCAGTAATTGTTACGGGATTAATTATTGTTCATTTGTTTATAGTTTGGGTACAAGGTATAGCGGAGCCACATTGATATTTGGGGGAATTAAATGGGACTAGTAGAAAATCTCGGTAGAGTAGCATCATCCTACATGGATGAAAAAGAAAAACTTCAGAGCACTGGTGATAAGCGAAAAAGAACACGATTAGGTCACGGTTTTTGGCCGCACGAAGTACTTCGTGACGTGCTAATCTTCGCGTTCATGGGAGCAGTATTGCTGTATTACGCATGGATAATCCCCCCTCCACTTCACGGTGCTGCCGATCCGTATGCGCAAGCAGGATTCGTGTTCCCAGATTGGTATGTTCTATTCTCTTACGGATACTTGAGGTGGGGCGAGTATTTGCCGCAGTTCACTGTGCCGACCGGTTTTGTCGGCGACATATTTGGTCAACCAGTATTTCCATGGAACGCAGCATGGTGGGGAGCAGCGCTGACCGGTATTCCAGTTGGTATCCTCATCCTTCCACCATTCCTGGGTGGACGAGAAAAGCGTCCTGTTGAAGATCCGTGGTTTGCTGCTGCTGGTGCAGTATACTTAGCACACATATGGTTCATTTCGGTGTTTTCAATTAACATATTTTTAGAACTCTACCATAAGAATCGGTCCGACTACTGTAAACTAGACAGTCATGGTGACCTGTTATGCGGAGTTCGGGAGCCGTGGCTAGCGGAAGCGTTCAACGCCTTACCATGGCTGATGACGGGTGTTTTGTTATGGATTTGTATCTACTTCGGCGCTAGAATGGTGCTGACTAAAGCGTGGGGCTCTGGTTTCACACCCGGCCACGCTAAACAAATCCTGGTTGGGGCACTGATTCTTTCAACCGCAGCCACTGTCGCAACATGGGACGTCTATGACAAAGGATTCTGGGGCGCAAGGGGACTAGGGACTATCGCTGATTATGGCGAACTGGAAGAAATGCGAACCCAGCCATCAGACATTCATGTTCATGAAACTAACGAGTTTACCGATAATTTTGGTTGGTCGGAAGATGGAGTAGTACCGACTGCTGCCTGGCTTGACTGGGTAATATACCAGCCAGGCCAACAGGTGATTATCGATTTCGCTGATGCCAACGGCCATCAAGATTCATCAGCTGGAATCAATGCAGCCGAGGATTCTACAGTCCTGACTGATGCGGACTCTTGGTCATCTAGCGGTAGTTTTACCATTACTGAAGACCCATTCCTATTCCCTGATGGACATCATGAATCAGTCAGTAAGATTACCACGGACATCGCCTGTGAGCACAGAGCAGAAGATAGGAAAATCAACGATGTGAAAACAGAAACAATGATTAGCAGCACAATGGTAGTTTACAACTCAAACAATAAAGTAGTTTCAGAATTTTCCAACTGTGTTGGGGACTCATTAGAATTACCAGTTGGCACCTATACCTATGAAATGGACGTTTCAATTACTGGACCATTGGCACTCAATGACACCATGATGAAGGAAATGAGTCTTGAAATTAATGCATATCAACCGCTGCTGGTGTGGTCAAGTTCTGCCCCTGCAGGGCTTGAAGGCAAGACTGTTAACCTGACCAACAGCGCAGAGATGATGCTTGGAGGCACCAACTTCGACCAAGTTGACAACCCCAGTTATCACATGAACCCAAAGAGCCTAGATGCCAAATTAATCTATGCTATGTTCATCCCGTGTCTAACCTTTGGAGCAATGGTATTCATCCTCTTGCGATCTATGGCCAGAGGATATGAATTCGAGATGAACAAGTGTTACGGCTGCGACCTGTGTGACGATGCATGTCCAGTTCGTCTATTCAACGGTGGTGACAAGTTGAACATTATCTACAACTCCTGGAACAATGAAGATGATGGAGTCCCACTGTATTCATGCCTAACATGTACTGCTTGTACCAACGCTTGCCCACAACTTGTCGATTACGATTCATATGTTGACATCCGCAGAGGTCTCATCGTTGGCGGACCGCAAGCCGAGATACCACACACAGTGCTACAGGCCGTGTTAGCTGCCGAAGCTGAACAAGAGGCTGATGCTGATTTCATCGCTATCGAAGATTACCCAATAGAATCCAATGTCGGATACTACCCGGGATGTGTGGACTACTTAGACCAAGAAATGGTGTTCTCGCACGTCAATGAAGGCGAAATGAATTTGGGAGATGCAACAACATCTGCATTTACTCTCTTTGATGAAATCGGAGTAGATGTATCATACCTTGGCAGAGATTTCCTAAAGTGCTGCGGACATGACCAAAAATGGCAGGGCCTATCGGAGGTATTTGACAAGCTAAAGGCTTACAATCAAAAGAAAATCCAAGCCTCCGGTATTGATACTCTAGTTTCCTCATGTGCGGAATGTTTCAGAACATTTGCTAGAGATTACGAACTTGAAGATATTAAGGTCATGCACACAACGGAGTTCCTCCTAGACCAAGGCTTTGATATGAATCTGAAGGTAGAAGAAGAAACCACAGTTACCTTCCACGACCCGTGTAGATTAGGCAGACAGATGGGTGTCTATGAAGAACCAAGAGAACTAATTCAATCAGTTGAGGGTGTAAGCCTAGTTGAGATGGAACACAGTGGAGAGGACGCAATGTGTTGTGGAGTCTCTAGTATGATGTCTTGTAATGAAAATGCTAGAGCACTGCGTGTTGCAAGGATGGAGGAAATCAAATCGACTGGCGCAGATACCATGCTGACATCATGCCCCAAGTGTGTCTCACACTTCGAGTGCTTGAAATTTGAAGGTGATGAAAGATATGCTGACATCAAGATTTTGGACGTTGTGTCCTTCCTCGCTCAACAGATTAATGAGAAGAAGGAAAAACTAGTTGCAGATGCGCCACAGGTTATCGAAACTGAAGCATGATGTACTGCTTATTTTTTGGAAGATTTAGCCTTGGGCTGCTTCTGCTTTGATCCATCACTCATACCAATTATTTCATAGTTGGATGGAAATAGTGCCACAGCGACACCGGCCAGCAATGCCATTAGACCCCAGAAGAACATTTGTCGAACAAATAACATTTCCAAGGCTAGTACAACAAGTACCAGTCCGCCTATGTTTGAAGTCCACACTAATGTTTTGAAAGTTGACAAAGGTACTCCTGTAGTGCCTGGTTTACGATAAGGACCAAACTCGCCCCCAAATCTTTGGGCATCATTCTTGGCCTTGCTTTTACTGCTCAAACATATCACCTATCAATCATTGATATAGCATCAGTTGGACAAGCAAGGACACACAACCTGCATCCAGTGCATGCATCTCTTATTATCCTCGCTTTTTGATTTGATTCAACATTCATCAATGGGCTGCGCATAGCAACCTTGTACAACTCAATTGCATCATCGTCACAAACGATATCGCATTGATCACAGCCAATGCACAGACTCTCCTCAACGAATGCAACTGTATTTTCTCCACCCTTTAGAGATGAATGTTGCACGCTACGCTGACGATTGAGTGAGGTTCTTATGCGCAGGGCCTCTTTTTCCCGGCGCTTTTTCAACTCGTCAGCAGATGTCATCCAGTAGACCCGAGGGTGGCCTTCTCTTCAAACCTAACGACTGTCATATTGACTAATAAATCTCCCAGGCAGTAGAATGCGCCAACTAATAGTGGCGGATTCCATGCGGTCAGACCTGTCCACGGCACTTCACTAGCCCACGTCCAATTCCCAAGTTGCGTTCCGACTATTTCCATTCCTAGTGCTGCCCACGCCATAGAAGCATACAAGCAAGGTTGGGGACCATACTTAGTGAACAATAACACCAATATCAACAGAAATATTGCCGATGTATCACTGCCGTAATAAACCCCATAAGCAACCATTGGGATGAAAGGAATTAGTATTGGTAAAGCTAAACTCTGCTTGATTTTACTCGCCATTATCCGACCCAGGTCAAACAAAAAATAGTGACCTGCGGGGACAAATAGTGGCATTAAACCTCGCTGATATTCGTAAATCTTCCAGACCTCACTGAAAAATAATTCCATCGGGGTCGCAAACGCGAGGACCGTCAGCATTTCTATGCGCTCTTTCCGATCAGTTGACCGGTATATGTATCCAAACACCGACCAACACCAGATATTCACCGGCCATTCAGCAATATTGTCAGGTAATGCACCGCCACAAGCAGTCGCAGACACCCATAAACCAATTAAAATGGTCAAACAATATAACCATGCTCGGCTCATATTTGTCGCCGATGTGTGCAACCATATTGCTTTAAGGGCGAATCACAGATTATAGTTGGAAAATTCCTTCCCCATAGCGAGCATCGATAGTTCTGCTACAAGTGCATGCCAGCCGTGGGCATTCTCGCCATATAAATGGCCAACATCCGTATAGCTCTTGAACAAGGCACTCGGTGAATTTAGATTTTCGATATCGTTTTTCTTTTCATTAATTCGATAAAACCACGATGCTGCTTGACCATCAACCAGATAGACAACTGGCTCAACTGGACCACCTTCGTCTGTTTGTAACCTAGTTGGTATGCCTTCTTGAATCAGGAAGTTTTCCACATCTACACCACCTTTAGAATACATCAACTTCTTCATTTTACGGTTTGATAGTGACAGTAGTTCATCGCCACTGCTAACCGACAGAATACCCAGTCCGTAGGTACCGCTGTCATTTTTGATAAACACCACGGGTTCCCGATTAATTCCGATTGAGGAATACTTTGCCTTGATTGTGGCGATGAAATCATCCACTTCTGCAGCCAATTCAATTCGGCACGATTCTCGGTCTAGGCATTTGTCTTTCGAGACAAACCAATCAGCCATCAAATTCCATGAATCTATGCCCAACATCTCGGCAATTTCTTGGACATAACCTTGCAGTGCTTCGTAGTGGTGGGATTTTTTTCGAGCATGCCAACCCATAACCGGGGGAGGAGATACCCTGCTTGCTCCAAGACCTGGAACTATTCCTTCAGTTAAATCGTTATTCAGCAAAATTAGGTCTGGAATACCATCATCAACCACAATGCTCTCTTGACCGTCAATATGCTTAAGTTCAACAATATCCAAATTCAGTGGTCCAGAAATACCGGCCAGTGAGCCGTGTTCAGCAAGTTCTGGTGAACCAATGGTACAGCGGAATCCGGCTCGTTCAATCAGCCGTTGAAGTGTCTTGAGATTTTCCACATAGGCTGCGTTCCGCGTGTGCGCTTCAGGATACAGATGTACCCATTGGCAATTTACGTCTCTACGCAATATGTGATTCTTGAGTAGCGCTGAGAGATGTGGCTCATCCTCCGGCGCAATATTGTTGAACCCTGCGGGAAAGTGATTTGCATCAACTACTGCTATTTTCCAACCAGCGTCACGAACATCTACGCTGCCGTAAATTGGAATTGGAACCTCCAGACGCTTTTTTGTCATCCAATCAGTAATAATTTGACGTTTCGACTCAATTGCCTCGTTTAGATCATTTAGGTTCATCGCAAAACCTCCTGAAGCAACGAATCTATAGAATATTTACTGCGTTGATGATGAGGCTCAATGATGTGTAATGCTTCAAACAAACCAAGCCCTAATGCCATGTCAGGCTGTTGCTGTAGTACTTTGGTATATTTTGGATAATGATGTGATAACTCTTTGGAATAGTGGGCAAATTCTGACAGGAATGTGTTAAGTTGGCCAGGGGATGTTGCAGTGCCTGCTGGCAACTTTGGTCGATCAATAATCGAATTCGGCAACTCTGTAAGTCTTGCAGCACTGCGTAATGCTGCTTTCTCCAAACCGTTACTAGGTAACCGCCACTGGTCAGGCAGAAGATATGATGCTTGGCGATGAGGTTTTCCAAGGAACGGAACCCTTACTTCCAAACTATGCGCCATTGAATGACGGTCAACAAGGCGTAGTTGGAAATTACTTAGCTGCCCACGCTCTAATTCAAAATTCAGCATCTGGGTTAATTCACCTGTGTAATCATCGGGATGTAAACTATTAGAATAATAACATGAATGAAACGGCAGGTTTCTGTTGGTTATTGGTGAGGCGACAGATTGGTCGATGTTCATAATTCGGTTCACAACCAAACTTCGATGACCATGTAAGTCCTTGTAGCGGGGATATCCAGCATGAATTTCGTCTGCACCTTGACCACATAAACCAACTTTAACTTGCTTTCTCATCTCTTGGAAAAGTGGCTGGAAAAACAATACTGACACGTCTAAATCTTCACCATGCCACGAAAGGTTTGGAATATCCTTGACGAATGATTCCTCGGCCATAATTTTCTGGTGATGTACCAGGTCGAGTGAAGATGCCACTGCTTCCGCAGCCAACCAATCTGGGTTATCTTCACTCTCTGCAACAGTCCAACATGCCGGGACAGGTTTACCCTCGCGTTCTGCGGCTTCACTAGCAACTGCTGCAACCAACGAGGAGTCTAAACCCCCACTCAACACGATACCAACTGGAACATCTGCCATCAAGCGTTCTTGGACACTGACAGTAAAAGACTCGAGCAGAGCACTAGCATTATTGACAGGATTCCAACTCGATTCAGGAGTTATCTCTTGGTGCTCGAAACGGTCGACACTTTGCAGATGTGGTTTACTATCATCACCTACCTTCCATACCTCGACGGTACCAGGTCTGACTTGATGTACTCCGTGGATTAAAGTTGAGGAATCTAATGTATACTCCCAAGACAACCGCAAAGCAAGGGATAACTCATCCAAACGTGGTTTGTAAGATTCATGTGCGTGGAAGGCCTTCATTTCACTAGCAAAAAGTAAGCTATCTCCAACAACAGTTCGTACTAATGGCTTAATTCCAAGGGCATCTCTTGATAGAATCAACTCCTTTCGGTTTGCATCCCATAAGGCGAAACTAAACATTCCGTTTAATCTGCCAATCCAATCACTGTGAGAGCCACTACCACGTTTATTGACAAACTCATCATGTAGGGCTAGTATCACTTCAGAATCGCCCGAAGTTGTCCATTGATAGTTGATTTTGCTCCTGAGTTCAAGGTGATTGTATATCTCGCCATTAGCTATCAGCACGGTATTATTGTTACCGATTATTGGTTGGCTACTGCCGATAAGATCAACTATTGACAATCGGTTATGACCTAGGACAATATTTGAGTCAGACCAAATGCCATCACCATCTGGCCCCCGGTGCGACAATATTTTCACCATGCGCTGGACGACCGCCTCGTCTGGAGATGCGAACATCCCCGAAATACCGCACATGATTGTAGGTGCGAGATTTTTTATTTGAACAGTCGCTTTTTACCATCAGTTACCACAGTGGGTAGGCAAACATCGCAACTGCCAGCAAGATCATTGATAAAATATAGACAAAATAGTACGCCCCTTGTGGTGGTTCAGAATAGTTGCCTTCGCCATCTTCCATGCTGCTCACCCTAGGCAACACTAAACCACATTTTAACATATTGAAATTTACATTACATTTAGGAATGGTTCAAGGATAATAATAACTGCTAAAGGTATCAATAGCATAGTTGCATTATCGTCGATGTATCTCAGTCGAGGTGTCTCACTAAATACCGCGATTGGCGCAACAATTATCGATGCTAGAAGTGGCGTGTCAAACCAGTACCAGCAAGCCAGCCAAATACCCAAAACAAGAATGCAAGCATAGGTAATTACAATTCTTGATTCGTGCCCGCGCCGACGTAGTTCGCCCATGAAAGGGTCCCCGAATGCTAGAGTAAGAATCAGTGGATATGCGTAAGCTTCTGTCGGTGTGGACAAGAAGACCAACCCAATTGCCAATGCACCCCACGCAAGTGCTGAAACTTGTTTAGATTCGTATTCTCTTTGACCAAACACGGTTATGCCCAATTTTAATCTCAAGGCTTCACCAATAGCGGCAACAATAACAATGCTTGCCACCGCTTGGTTCAAGGTAAGGCCGATTGAGTCTGCAAGGCTATCGCCATATTCGAAATATATCACCGGCAAGACGCACATAGCCAAGTGAAATAATCTCCTAAATATGTGACCACTCATTCCACCGACAGACAAATCTACTGGATTGGTTAACTCTACTTGTTCGCTAATACTAGTCCCCTCCTAATATCTTAATTGCCTCACTGACGGAAATTAACCCTTCTGCCAGTGAAATGATAATATCATCTAATTGCGGAGATTCAAGGATTTTTCGTTCATTATGAGCAAGTAGCCTTTCTCGCCACCTTGCCCTTACAGACCTACCAGAGTCTGTCAATTTCAGTAGTGTACTAGCAGCTTCAATTATGCCTGTTTCATTTAGTGCTGATGTCAACATCACCGGCGGGGCATCACCAATTCCCAACTGAAATGATTCTAGCAATTCTTCAGCGTGTTTTTCAGCACCCGATAAATCTGATTTGTTTACGACCACCGCATCTGCTAATTCCAACAAACCAGCCTTCTCTGCTTGAACTCCATCGCCACGCGCAGGCCCCTCAACGACCACAATTCGGTCGGCGATTGCTGCGCATCTAACCTCAGATTGTCCTGAACCAACTGTTTCGATGATGACTCGATCCCACTTAGCCATCAATAAAAATTCAACCATGTCCGCAACTATAAGCGGTACACTACCTGATGATTTCCTTGTGGCAATGGACCTAATGTAAATATTGTTTTTTATTTTTTCATCATCAATGGCAGTTATTCTAACACGGTCACCCAACAACGCTCCGCCTGTTCGTGGAGATGACGGGTCAATAGCAAGCAAAGCAATCTTAATTCCATCTTGTGCCCAGATTTTCAATAACTTATCTATTAAACAGGATTTTCCTACACCCGGCGCTCCGGTGATTGCCAAGGAACGCCAACTTTCCAAGGTATGATTCGTTTCGTTCTTATCAAGAATCTTTCTTACGCTCTGGATTGTGGTAGTGCCATTCTCGATATTGGTGAGTGTTCTTGCTAGCGCCCGGCGGTTTCCATCGACAGCATCCCTTACTTGGTCTGGGTTCAAATCTTCACCTCATGCGCTAGATTGCCAGTTCCAGTCGCTATCAGCACCAACCCCAACATCATCCATACTTGATGAGATTTTGATAAATTCAAGTATTTCATTAGTTGGCGTTCCAGGTCCAAAGATTGCCTTTATTCCTGATTTATGTAGTGCAGGCCTGTCATCTTCGGGGATTATACCTCCACCAAAGACAATAACGTCAGAAAGCCCTTCATCAATTAATAACTCGCAAACTCGAGGAAATAAATGATTATGCGCTCCAGATAGTGAGGAGAGACCTAGAAATCTTGCGTCTTCATCACGTACTGTTTCAACTATTTGTTTAGCGGTTCTTCGCAGGCCAGTGTATATCACCTCATAACCGGCGTCTCTTAGCGTTCGGGCCACAACCTTGGCCCCGCGGTCGTGACCATCTAAACCGGGCTTCGCAATTACAATCCGTATGTTAGTGGCCATGTAAGGTCTAAGCATTCATCATCTATCAAGAAAACCCCTGCGAAACTCAAACACAAACCAATTAATTGTCAATCAGTAGGGTTCTGACCTACTAATTATGGTAACCAATAAAGGCGGCCTTGGTGCACAGTACGACGGGGAAGCCATGCCTACAACCGAAGAGAGACTGCGAGACCTACGCAATCGGAAGGCTCAAAGTGAGGCAGGCGGAGGCCAAACCCGGGTCGATGCGCAACACAATAGAGGTAAATTAACCGCTAGAGAAAGGCTGGAAATATTACTTGATGATGGAACGTTCCAAGAGATTGATGCACTTGTTGAGCATAGATGCCGAGATTTTGATATGGATAAAAACGTAATTCCTGGCGATGGAGTTGTCACTGGTCATGGATGTATCAATGGTAGAGAAGTATTTGCGTTTGCCCAAGATTTCACCGTATATGGCGGATCGCTCGGCGAGATGCACGGACTGAAAATCTGTAAAGTTCTAGACATGGCACTGAAGACAGGAAAACCTGTTATCGGCTTGAATGATAGTGGTGGAGCGAGAATTCAGGAAGGTGTCGCATCACTTGGTAGCTACGCTGAAATTTTCTTCCGCAATGTCAGAGCTTCCGGTGTCGTGCCGCAGATATCAGTTATCATGGGACCATGTGCTGGCGGGGCGGTTTACTCTCCTGCAATTACCGATTTTGTCATCATGGTTGACCAAACTGCTCATATGTTCATTACCGGTCCTGAAGTTATCAAGACTGTCACTAACGAGGTGGTCTCCTTTGAGGAGTTGGGAGGAGCTATGACTCATGGCAGTCGATCTGGAGTTTCACACTTCACTGCCGAAGATGATGAATCTGCTATTCAGCTAGCGAGAGATTTGTGTGATATGTTACCAGCGAATAATCTAGAAAAACCACCAATAAGGAAAACCTCGGACCCAATAAGTCGCACCTGTGAGATGCTTGACTCAATTGTACCAGAGGAATCCAACAAACCCTATGATGTGATTGATGTTATTGCAGAAGTGCTTGATGATAATGCATTTTTGGAAGTTCAAGCAGATTGGGCTCAGAATATCGTTATTGGATTTGGCCACTTAAACGGACAAACTGTCGGCGTGGTCGCTAATCAGCCAAAAATTCTGGCCGGTTGTCTCGATATTGATGCAAGTGATAAAGCTGCGAGGTTTGTCAGGTTCTGTGATGCTTTTAATATTCCAATTATCACATTTGAGGACGTTCCCGGTTTCCTACCAGGCACAAACCAAGAATGGGGCGGCATAATTAGACATGGTGCTAAATTACTCTATGCTTTTGCTGAGGCTACTGTGCCAAAATTGACCGTAATAATGCGTAAGGCCTACGGTGGCGCTTACGACGTAATGTCATCAAAACACATTCGCGGCGATTACAATATTGCTTGGCCATCGGCTGAACTAGCAGTAATGGGCGCTGATGGCGCAGTAGAAATAATACATCGTAGACGCCTCAAGGCCGCAAGAAATCCGGAACAAGAGCGAACAAGGCTTACTGAAGATTTCAATGAAAAATTTGCCAACCCATACAAAGCAGCTGCCCTTGGTTATATTGATGACGTGATAGAACCAAGCGAAACTAGAGCAAAGTTAGGGCGAGCGCTAGACATGCTGATTGACAAGGAAGAACTTAGGCCTGCTCGGAAGCACGGCAATATCCCACTGTGAGGTGCTAAATTGACTGACGAATCGATATTGCGGATTGCTGCAATCTGTGCTGTGTTATCGATAATAGAGAGTCATGCTGACGATAGTGCACAAATCGGCCGGCAACCTGGTTCTATGTGGACTCAAGACCATATCAGGATGAATACCGGACAAGACTCATTGATGAATAAAAAATCATCGAGGTCACCGTGGAGATGATGCTATGACCGAAACAAGGAAAGTGATTGTTGACGGAACTGAGTTTGAGGTTGCCGTCGAGATTAGCGATGGCGGCAAATGGCAGGCCACTGTCGAAGGTACAACCTTTGAAATCGAAATACCCGATACTGGCCCTGTTGTCAAGAAAAAACGAAGTGGGGGGGGCAAAAAGAAAAAATCTGGCACGGTTTCCGCAAATATTCCTGGTAAAATAGTTACCATTGAAGTCAAAGTCGGTCAGACTGTTGCAGAAGGACAAGTCATTCTTATTCTTGAAGCGATGAAGATGCAAAATGAAATTCAAGCACCTGTTTCCGGGGTTGTGGCTTCGGTCAATTGTCAAGAGGGCCAGTCTATTGAAGCCAATGTTCCGCTGGTAGTAATCGAGCCAAAGGAAGAATAAGGGCAATTATTCACTCCTTTGATACGACCATTAAAGTGATGATACGACTAGGGCTGGCCATGGCCGGCAAAACCGTGTGCGACTTTCCAGGATGTGGTGTGAATGGAGATATTGTCTCTAGACTATCACCAGAGGGATATCTCGTCGCTACCGGAAAGAAAGCTTACTCATTTAGAGAGGCTTACAGGAGGTTTCACTACTGCCAACAATGTCACGACCAACTCATGGGCGGGGTGTGGTCTAGGGTTCGAAAGCCCGATGACAAGAAAGATGGTCATGTTGCTCCTACGGCAATTTAGCGTCACACTTAGTCAGGGAGAATATCATAAACCATAACTTCATAGACAAATTATGGAACGACCAAAACCCGGACTGATTGCTAAGAAATTGTCTACATTTAGTGTCTGCTTACTATTTTTGTTCACTGCTTTGTCTGCGGGATTAACTGGAGCACAAGCAGTTGGTCCTAATCAAAATGATTTGAATACTGGTTCTGACTTATCAGATACACAGAGTTCAATCAACACTACCTACATGCTTAACGGTTTATCGCCACAACACTTGACGCCAACAAGCGCTGAGTTGGATGTTGGTGATGACGAGGACTGGTTTACTGTAAATCTGAATCCCAGTGAAGGACTAGCGGTGCAAATTGATTACGCATCAACATATACCTCACCGACTAATGGTAGTTTATACTACAATGAATTTGATTTAGCAATTTATGACGTCAATATGAATCAAATGGACTTCTCATACGCTTCCAACCCAGAATATGTATCGACAAACAATTCCGGAACTGGAGGAAATCATGGCGGTACGATATATGTACAGATATACCGCTACGCAGGATACGGTTCATACAACTTGCAGGCGTGGACGTGGACAACCTCAACCGGCGGGACGACCAACCAAAATGACATCAACAATCCTAACTATGACCTACCAAATTCTATCACTGCATTGCAAGCGGATCCTTTCTGGCCATCGCAAATAAATGGTGCTGCACCTTTGTATTCCGGTATTGCAACTGCAGAATTAGACCTTAATGGTGATAACGAAGATTGGATGGCATTTTCGCTGAATTCAAACGAAGGATTTGCGGTGGAAATATCCTACAGCCCGACAAGTTCAGTCAATGGAACTGTTTCCTCGAATGTATTCGAGCTAGCAATCTATGACGGGAATCAAAACCTAATTGACAGTTCATTTGGCAACAACCCAGAGTACGTTTCAACAAATAACTCAGCAACAGGACCCGGCAGTCATAATGGAATGATATATGTGCTAATTTACCGAGTCTCCGGCTTTGGTCAGTACGACATAGAGTTTTGGACTTGGAGTCTATCCTCAAGTGGCGGTGGTGGTAGTGGAAGCACAGGTCAAGCTGTCCCAAATCCATGTAATGATGTGGGAGTAGTTGGCTCCGGGAATGTTGTAGTAGACATGTTAGAGCCCAATAACAACGAAGCGACTGCGTCAGTTGCGTCGATTCTTCCAGTTTATTGCACTGGCCTTAGTTTCGACACCTCTAGTGATGAAGATTACTTCGAGGTTCAGTTGGCCGCTGGTGTCACATACTATGTCAATATTACATTCTTGCACAGCAATGGTGATATCGACACGAGATGGACCGATGTTAATGGATTGTTCATCGATAGCTCAACCGGAATTGGCAATACGGAATATATGTCATTTGTTGCCACGACTAATGTACTAAGCTACATTGAGGTCTACACACTGGGCTTCTCCGGAAGCAATTATGACATCGAGATTACTACGGACAATCCCGGTGGTGGACAAACCTTCAGTGAACTGGATGTTGTAATGAATAACCTTACCAGTGTTTCCATTGAGATGAGTGGGCTGGTAGTGGGAGATAATTATCAGTATGAATATGCTGATGTTTTCGTATATTCATCAAATGGTACTACCATAACAAACCCACCCAATGGTCCATTTTCTTTTACCGCATCGGCAACAACAGAAAGCCTTAGTTTTCCTTTAGTAGGAACATCTATAGAAGGGTATTACGGTGTCAGTGCAACCCTATACGACGCCTCAGGAAGCTTCCTCAATACTGACAGTGACTCGATTTATTACGAGACTCTCGTTACTGATACAACTTCCTCGACCACTGGTGAAATATATGCCACTAACTTGACTACTGGGGCTGCATATACAATTCAGTGGGCAACGGTAAATTTCGATCAATTCATGACATTAGTCATGGCTAATCCTAACATCAGTACTGATGATGCCGTCAATGCTACGATGGTTGATGGTGGTATGATAAATTTCAGCGCCGTTAGTACTTCTGAGACATATCAGGTCTCGTGGAATAACCCCACAACGATGGACAATCATACCTTATTTGCGATATTATACCCACAAGGTTCCACCATCAATCTCACCAGCCTAGTTGGTTGCATTGGCCTGCATAGTGTTGGTTTCATTCCGCAATTACCCTCTGCTGTTATTACTAGTTATTCGTTTAGCATAACTGCGGCAAATAATGATTTTACCTCTGAAGGGTTAGACTTAGTTCCCGGCGACACATACTACCACCAGTTCAGGGTTGAAGACCCAAACGGTGCAGACATTAATTATTCATCGTTAACGACTACCACGGCGACAGCGCAAAACATGTCGTTTGGGACATTCTACTATCAAACCCCAACAACCTCCGGACAATACTGTTTATTCACTGATCTATATGATGCGAATTTTGTTCAAATTGTTGGGGATTATGTGTGCCTTCAGTACGTGTTCGATGATGATTCAGATGGTGTTGCTAATGAGGTGGACCTGTGCCCAAATACTACCATCGGAACTGCAGTTGATTCAACAGGCTGTGCTGCAGACCAACGAGATAGTGATGGTGATGGCTATAATGATGACGTAGATGATTTCCCGTTCGATGATACTCAATGGTTGGACACTGATGGTGATGGCTATGGTGATAATCTAAATGGTAATTATCCTGATTACTTCCCTACAGATAATACCCAGTGGAGTGACATCGACGGTGATGGCTATGGCGATAATTCCAACGGTAACAATCCCGATGCATTCCCATTCGATGC
>DAUW01000122.1:23574-31962 GCA_002505355.1 Euryarchaeota archaeon UBA229
TGACCCATCACAATGGACTGACACTGATGGCGATGGGTACGGAGACAACCCACAAGGTACTGCAGGTGACGCGTTTCCATTTGATGCAACACAATGGGTTGACACCGACAGTGATGGCTTCGGTGACAACATGAATGGTAACAATCCCGATATGTTCCCAAATGATGGTACTCAGTGGGCTGATGCTGACGGAGATGGCTATGGTGACAACGCCAATGGTAATGATGCTGATAAGTTCCCAAGCGATGCTTCTCAGTGGTATGATTCAGATAATGATGGCTATGGCGATAATCAGCAGGGTAACAATCCTGATGCATTCCCATCGGACGGCACCCAATGGTCAGACCAAGATGGGGATGGCTACGGGGATAACGCAAATGGCAACAACCCAGACAAATTCCCACAAGATAGTACTCAGTGGCAAGATGCCGATTATGACGGATTCGGGGATAATGCCAATGGCAACAACCCAGACTTGTGCCCGGGAACACCGTTTGGTGAAACTGTCGATGCAAATGGTTGCTCTACATCACAGACTGACAGCGATCAAGATGGGGTATCCGACATCGCTGATGGTTGCCCTAATACTCCACCTGGAGAATTCGTCAATGCTAATGGTTGTTCTGAAACGCAACTAGACGATGATAATGATGGGGTTGTAAATCAATACGATTTATGCTCTGCTACACCGCTAAACGCAGTAGTAAATGCCGCAGGTTGTGCTAATTCACAATTGGACACAGACAATGATGGGATTAATGATGCTCTTGATTCATGCCCGGCGACAAATCCGGGATCAAGTGTTGACGGCTTCGGCTGCGCTGCAAATCAGCGTGATATCGATGGTGATGGTGTCAGCGACAACCTCGACACCTGTCCTAATACACCACTATCAGAAGTTGCTGCCAATAATGGGTGCTCTGAATCACAAGTTGACACAGATTTGGACGGAGTCTTCAATGATGTCGATCAATGTCCAAACACTACTTTACTTGACCTCGACGGCGACGGCGAATTTGACATAGATTCTTTAGGCTGCTCACCAATTCAATATGATGATGACAATGACATGATTGACAACACGGTCGACATTTGTCCTGTTACTCCATCTGGGGAGCAAGTTGACTCAAACGGCTGTGCCGATTCGCAACTTGATGAAGATAATGATGACGTCTGGAATTCAATTGACTTATGCTACGACACTATGCCTGGCCAAGCAGTCGATCAAAATGGATGTTCGCAATTTCAGAAAGATGATGACGGTGATGGCATAGTCAACGCTGAAGATGAGTGTCCAAACACGCCAACCGGAGAAATCATCAATGACATTGGCTGTAGCCTAACCCAATTAGATTCAGATGGAGATGGAGTTAATGACTTTGTAGATGCCTTCCCGCTAGATAGTAACGAGTCGATAGACAGTGACAGTGACGGGGTCCCGGACCGAATGGATGCATACCCACTTGATGCAACTCGGTCAGAGGCTGAGGCGGAAAACGATAGTAACGGATTCCTGTTTATCTTGGCAGCAATCTTCACCATTGGAGTTATCGGTGCACTATTAGTCGTAAGGAACCGAAAACAACAAGATACTACTTCACCATTCGCCCAAGCTAACTTTGAAGACGAAGTGACAGAAGCTAATATCAACCAAATCTATGAGACAAAAACAGTACCTAGTATTGAGCAAGAATATCTAGAGCAACAAAGCCAAGGTAACCAAACCTGGGAAGAAAATGGAGTTCACTGGTCAGTGACGCCTGATGGCACATTATCTTACTATGACGAAACTACGACTTCCTGGGTTTTATTCCAAAATTAATCTAGCGTTTGGGTTTTATTTAGCCCTGCTTGGATTTTTTTGCTTGCCAGACCCTAGAAAACACCAGAACGCAGGATTGTCATCAAAGCAATTACTCCACAAACAAAATAGATGAGTACGCCAATTGGTCCCCGCTTGAATTTTGATGAGGGTTTAAACCCGAGAATTGGCGATACCTTATTTGCTAAATCTTCTTCAATCTCTGCAATTGGCTTCATATGTTCACCAGTCGTCTATACATTAGACAATGCCCTGTGCTTGCATAGCCTCAGCGATTTTTAGGAACCCCGCAACGTTGGCGCCAAATACATAATCGCCCTCTCTGCCATACTCCTTCGCCGTTGCTGCAGCTGCCTTGTGGATATTTATCATAATGTTCTCAAGTCTTTGATCTACCTCTTCCCTAGACCACGAGAGTCTCAGCGAGTTCTGTGACATCTCGAGACCCGATGTCGCTACACCACCAGCATTTGAGGCCTTACCCGGAGCAAATAGTACTCCGTGTTTATGGAATACTTCGACTGCTTCAGGTGTGCAGGGCATATTTGCTCCCTCACCGACAGCAATTACCTTGTTATCGACTAGCATCTGGGCTTCCGCACCGTTTAATTCATTTTGAGTTGCACATGGTAATGCGACATCGACATTTACGCCCCAAAGGCCATTCGGAGTTGGTTCTGGTGCCGAAGCAGTGAACGAAACACCATCGTGTGCTTCAGCGTATTCTGAAATACGCCCTCTGCGGTTATTCTTCAAATCCATGATCCATGCAAGTTTCTCCCGGTCAATGCCGGCTGGGTCATGAATCCAGCCGCTTGAATCAGACATTGTAACTGGCACGCCACCCAGGTCGAGGACTTTTTCACAGGCAAACTGGGCAACATTGCCTGAGCCACTAATCGAGACAGTAGCGCCTTCGAATGATTTCCCTTTGGTGGCAAGCATTTCCCGAGCAAAATATACGAGACCGTAACCGGTTGCCTCTGGTCTAATCAATGAGCCACCGTAAGATAGGCCTTTACCGGTTAAGACACCGGCTTGGAAATCATTACGCAACTTCTTGTACATGCCAAACATAAACCCTATCTCTCTACCGCCAACGCCGATATCACCAGCAGGTACATCACAGTCCTGTCCAATATGGCGCCACAACTCCATCATGAATGACTGACAAAACCTCATGACTTCATCATCTGACTTTCCTTTGGGGTCAAAGTCTGCGCCACCCTTTCCACCGCCGATTGGCAAACCGGTAAGAGAATTTTTGAAGATCTGCTCAAAGGCAAGAAATTTCAGTATGGAGGCATTGACACTAGGGTGAAACCTTAGTCCGCCTTTGTATGGTCCAATCGCTCCATTAAATTGAATTCTAAAACCCCGATTTACCTGAACATTCCCGCTATCGTCAACCCATGGGACCCTAAAGTGAATCATACGGTCTGGCTCAACAAGACGCTCAACTATCGAGATGTATTCTGGATGTGCATCCAAAACTGGCTCGAGAGATTCCAACACCTCAAGCACTGCTTGGTGGAATTCTGGTTGTTCTGGATCTCTCGACTTTACTTTATGATATATATCTTTGATAACACTCATTACGACACCTAGGTAGTTTGTATTGAACGCCCCAATTTTTACCCCTTTCTAATGCTTGCCCCATATGGAGTGAGACTAAGCGGGTTTAATTGAACGGACACACAGTGTTGAATCTATTCAAACGTTCAATTCTACGATTGCCCTTGTCGTCGATTTCTGACATAGTCCTAATTGATTCTTCTATCATCGCGTGCTGATCTGACTGTAGCCCAATTATTTTCCTTAATACATCCAGCATGGACCATTCATCTTCAGAAATTACTTCATCATCTAACGCAGCGATTAACGCACTTTGGTAAGTTGTTACATCCCCTAGATGATGGCCAGAGTAGTCTTCTGAGATATCATCGAATGGGTTTTTAGTTTCGCCTCTAGCAATTGAAAGGCATTCAGCAGTATCACCAGGAGATACACCAAGAGCATTTGCTAGCACACGTAGAATCGAAGCTTCGTCATTGGTAACAATTTCATCTTGCATGGCTATTTCTACGGTTTTTAGATACAGATACAACCCCCGACTTGGTGTCACGCTCATGTTACAATCTATACATTGATGGTATATGATTCTATCATTAATGCGATATATTAGCGAGTAATTCACGATACTGAAAGCCTAAAGCATCTCGAATTACGCAAAACCACTTGTATTACGTGTGTGTGACGTTTTGTCACCATTATGAATACATTTATATGCTATCTTACATACCACTGGTTGAGGAAGACACATGGCAGCCCCTAGTTCACACATATCTCTTCGTATCAATGAAGAGGATTTGATGTTGCTAGATGCAAAAATTGGCCAGTTTGGTGCAAGAAACCGATCTGATGTGATCAGACTTGCAATTCAAGATTACCTTAGAGGACAACCAAGACTTCCTGAGATGGATACAATCAGAATACCGATTGGTCGTAGAGATAAAGTTCATCTCGAAATGCTGTATGAATTGGAAGGTACAAGTAAAGAACAAGCAGCACTTGAGGGTTTGAAACTTTACATCAACCAATCAATTTCAAGAGCAGAAGAGACTGTTAAACTCGAAAAAGCACTAGAGGAGTCTAGAGCTTTAACATTAAGAAGCAAAGAATACCAAGAATAAGGTGAGAGTGCAGAGGGGATGGGAAATGAAGCATAACGAAAACAATAATCGTGATGCTACCCTCAATGGCGATGGAGACCGATCCAACTTCATCACCATCAACAATTTGCGGATACGTGCCCGCCTTGCACGTGATGGATCAAACGGAGAAGGAACTCCTAGCAGTAGTTCTCCATTTTCCCCCCATGAAGGCGGTTGGGGGGATTCAAATTCCACCCCAGCAAGCTGATTGGTGGTTCCCACGTGCCCAGACCCCACTTTACTGGGCACAACTATGGCACGTTAGTGCGGCCGCGGGGCGAATCCTTTAGAATCGTCGACACAGTACTCACCCTATGGCGGGAAATAACCTTGACATTGGTTCCGATATTTTCCCGTATCTAGCCCACGAACAACCACGACCAGGGCAGAGTGAAATGATTAGAGAGTGTGTAGAGTCACTGAAAAAACGTGGCCATCATTTGGCAGCAGCACCAACCGGCATTGGAAAAACCGCAGCGTCTATTGCTGCTGCTCTTGAGGTTGCAATGAATGATGCTACTAAGCCGCAGATTTTGTTCCTTACTGGCAGACAATCACAGCACAAAATTGTCATTGATACTGTTAGGAAAATAAATTCAAGACTCGGTAACAATCATCGAGATATTAGAGTAGTCGATATTATTGGGCGTGAATCAATGTGTGAGGTAGTTGACATTCAAAGTGGCAGGTGCCTCTGCGAGCAGGGTTCTAGCGAGGCTGCAAGGCCAAGGCTTCGTGAAGACATTAGAAACTTCATTCTACAATCACCGAGACATGTTTTTGAAACCGTTGAAAAAGCCAAGACATTTGGGATTTGTGCGTGGCAGACGTGCCGAAGTGCCGTCAAGGATTGTGACATTTTAGTATGTGACTATAACCATGTATTTGCCGACCAGGTCAGAGATAATTCTCTACCTTCGATGGGTGTTTCTCTGCAAAATACGATACTAATAGTTGACGAAGCACATAACCTCCCCGATCGAATCAGGATGAGTATGGAACGCGTTATTACACCAACAATCGTTAGAAATGCTGCAATGGAACTGGAGGAGTTCTTGGGTAGTCTTGAAGAAACCGCAATGAAGAATTCGACAAACAGTGCTCAAAATCTCATTGAGCACGTAGAATGGTCATTCAATGTTATCAAACTACTTCGGCAAAAAATGAGCGATTACTTTACCCTCCTCCATGAGCAACTTACGGACGAGGAGGAGTTATTAGTCAACGTAAGTGAGTTTACCAAATTAATCAATGCCGCTTGTGATGAACATGCTGGTAAGTCTGGCCAATTAAAATTACATCAACGAGAAAGTTTTGAGTCCCCCTTGGAAAATTATAATCCGTTGGAAAAATTACATCAGACCCTAATCCAGGTAAGCGTCGAGGTCGAAGACGATGAAGACTCGAGTGAACCAGATGCTCACAGAATTGCTCATATTATTGACTCTGTAATTAGATTCGGCAATTCGTCAGCACTATGCATGGTTTTCTCGCCGAAAGGTAAGGAAGGGAAAATAACCACTCATTTACTCGACCCTGGAGTGCTATCGGGACCGTTATTCTCAAGAACTGCAGGATCAATACTCATGTCAGGGACCCTTTATCCCCCATCAATGTATGCTGACATTCTTGCGCTGCCTAACAACCTAACGACAAAGACTTCCTACATCTCTCCCTTTGCAGGAGAGCGTCGACCAGTGCTAGTTGCTCGAGATGTGACAACAAGATACACTGAGCGTTCACCCGCAATGTGGGAAAGGATGCGCAACCACATCCAAGCTTTAATTGATGGCAGCGACGATCATGTCGCAGTATTCTGTCCTTCCTATAAATTGATGGAAGAAATAATGGGAGGAGTATTTTTCACTGGAGTCACCAAAATAACCGAATCCAGAGATTGGGTGAAAGATGATATCGACCGCGTTGTTGCGAAACTAAAGAATGAAAGAAGCATTGGTAACCGAGTTTTACTTTGTGGGGTGTTCGGTGCAAGACTTTCTGAGGGTATTGACTATGATGACGGTGTGTTAGGTTCTGTTGTTTGTATTGGCATACCTAATCCACCACCTTCTGTGTTATCTAACTCCCTCAAAGAGTATATTGCGGATAAATTTGGTAAGGAAAATGCCTGGCGGTACACCGTCACCCAACCTGCAATCAATGCAATTCTACAAGCCATGGGTCGACCGATACGGTCGGTTGAAGATCGAGCACTAGTCTTGCTATTGGATAATAGAAATGATAGTAGGACATACCGTGACTGTTTTCCGAGTGCAATGAAAATGAACACATCTAATGAGCCAAACTCCACTAAATCGTTCGCCGCGAGATTCTTTAGAAGAGTAAAACGGCTGTGATTAAAGAAATAAAAAGGTTCATTGGTGTTTGACGCTGCCGCAATGACATGACAGAGTGGGAAGAAGTCGACATCTCCATTGGTGAACCGGAATCAAACATAGAGTCATTAGCAACTGCGGCCGACGGGTTGAGTGCAAATGTTGAATCACTACACAGCAACTTTTGGCAGGATGCTGCTCACTTGTCAGAGGTTGAGGACCGTCATGTCCAGGTCTTGATTAATGCCGGTATGATACCTGAAGACCACATAGCGTCAACTGAACCGACCCGTAAACTGAGTTGGTTTGTAAATGAACTCAATGGTCGAATAGACCCAGACGGCCTGTCTATTCCAGTAAAAGGGCTCGAAGTTGATGATATCAAAATTTATCAGAAAACCGATCAAGAGTCATTAGTAAGACTGAAGTTTGTTGAAAAAGATGGTCAAGAATTAGAGCGATTCATCGACTTAAAATCTGAATCAGATAAGTATAACATCAAAGCAAATTTCTACAATGACAGATTGTATCTGAGATGGTAAGAAAGTCATCTATTAGGGATTGCTCCCAAGTTTGCAATCTCCTGAATCATCTTTTCAAGGGCTAGTTGTGCAGCCTGCTGATGTTGAGCACCCATCTCGTCTCTACTGTATCGTGCCATCTCAAACATGTTATCTAAAGCCAGCAGCGCATCATCAGATATCTGTGGCATCGCTTGTCTAATGGCAACTTCAAACTCTCTTACCGTTTCGAAATCACGTCTTAGGAAACCATTCTGTTGAAGCACAGTACAGAGATTTTGATAGCAATTAAAAATAGCCTCTCTGATAGAATCACCTGCTGCTAGTAGCTCTGCCGTGTAGGCAAACACTTCAGCAGCATCCTGCAACAGTTCGTTATTCGCCCTTCGCAGGTAGAGTACCGTACCGACACCAATCAAAATAGCTACCAAAACCAACAACACATATGCCCAAGTCGGGACGTCAACTTCTTCTGCATCAAATTTATACTTCGGATTAAATGCTTCGTTAGAGTTTAACAGATTAAATTGATCTCGGCTATTTTCTGAGATTACTGGATCATTGATTATTGCATCTACGTAGACATAGCCCCAGCGCTCATAGTCACCATATGGTGGATCTGAATTAAATTCAAATTCAGCCACTCCAGATGGATTGGTTACAACTGTCAAACGGTTGGTTAACTCGCTCTGCGACTCGTTTTTCAAAACATAAATCACTGAAACTTCCGGCACGCCTTGTTGAGTATCATTAGCGATTATGGTTATGCTGCCAAATACTTCTTTATTCCCACTCTCGTCAATTTCAGCGATTTCCCACTCAAAATCAACATTTAGCTTGATGTAAATCTGTCTGCTTATGGTACCGCTGTTTAGGTATAATGTGGTATTTTCTAGGACATCAATATGGATGTACTGTTCTCCCACACCGTACCATGATGGTGCCACGGTGTTAATTGTGAAATTACCGTTCGACCAATCAACGCTGACCATACT
>DAUW01000122.1:32370-36946 GCA_002505355.1 Euryarchaeota archaeon UBA229
CCGGTTCCGCCAACTTCTGATATTGAACCTAGCAGTGTTATTGGTCCAAATGTACCATCAGAGCGTATTGCAACATTAGTTGATGAGGGGTCAATGGAGATTTGTACATCTGCCCAAACATAGCCTATCAGCATCTCATCAGTTCCAATGTGTGAATAGGTTCCTTGGAATACAATCTCTATTTCATGAAGTCCTCTCGTCAAGTCTTGGGTCGCGAATATTATCGCGTCCCACTCACCATTGGTTGTTGTTTGAGTTGTCGCAACTAAATTGCCATCCAGATATATCTCAACAACCTCATTTTCAAGCCCCTCATTGGTTAACGAGTCGATGTCAAATAATCTACCCGAGAGTTCCCATAATTCACCGCGAGTCACTTGTGAAGCGCTGTCAAACGAGACTGTCAAATCGGCCCTGTGTGCTAAGAAGAACGTAGTGTTCGTGCTATTTGAGCGATAATAGCCCTGACTGCCAGAATAAGCAGTAATTGTTCTATTACCAAACTCAAATAGGTCGCTTACGGTCCAAACATATGAAAATTCCCCGTTCTGATCGGTTGTCAAGAGGGTGATTGTAATACCCTCAACTATCAGTTCGACTTGATGATTGGCGATTGGATTCAACTGATTATCGGCAACCGTCCCCGTAATAGTAACGTTTTGACCCACTGCAACGGTTTCAGCAATATCCACACTCAACACAATATGGCTGAAAATATTCCAGGTACCGTTCGTATAACTGGGCAGATAGAAACTACTACCATTGAACTTAATCTCTAATAGAACTGGTCCTAATGCGGCATCAGCTGGAACTGGATATACTGCCGTGAACACTCCATTCTCATCAGTTTGAACATTGGTCATGAAATCACCATCTAACCATACTTCAATAGTTAAACCGGGCAGTGGATTGTCCACAAGGTCGAGTAATATACCTTCGATAGTCATAACTTCTTCCCGGTTCACGTCACCACCAGGAGTGATTAGCGTAATTTTCGTTGGTACACTAATATTGAACGGAACATTTGCTGATGAAGGCAAGTAGTACTCTGGATTTGATGGCTCACCTACACCAATTGGGTCTACCCAATCGCGACCGCCGTAGAATTCAACCGTGATGAGGTGCTCACCAGCAGAAATTTCTTCCGGTAAAGGATAACCTAAGCTAAATTGTCCTGTGACTGGATCAGTTTCGATACTGGCTACCGAATCGCCATCAATCAATAGGTGAACTACTGCAGGTGATGGTATATCTAGTATGACAAGGCTTTGTCCAAGATCATCTAGCAAGGTTCCATTTACTGTTAGGTAATCACCTGCCACGAGGCTATCAGGGGATTCGTCAATCGTTATTTCAGTTTGAGCTAACACAACGAATGAAGAATCCGCTTCCGAGCCTAACAGACCAGTTGTCCCAGATATTCCGGTATATACTGCATTGACATCCTTTTGTCCCACTGACATATTTGCTGGAGTAGTCAAAGAACCGTAGGCGGTCCCGTTTTCCGCAGTAGTAATCACCGCAGTGATATCGGTTCCGTTTAGTGTGATGGTAATTAGTTGTCCAGAAATTGGTTCACCTGTGTTATCTAACAGAAGAAGTGCAATATCTACATTGTCACCTCTTTCTACTCGATCATTCAAGCTCGGTTGACCTTGCGAGTCTAAAGCAGGGTCGATAAATCTAATTTCACTGTAGCCCCTACTATCAAACAAGCTAGTAGCGTTTGAACCAAGGTAGAAGTTTACGGCAGGAATGTAGGTTGCACTCAAACTGTTATTACCTGCTGCAAAGCCCGGAGACAGTAGTATGGAGGCATTCCAGAACCCATCTACTCCAACCACACCACCGGTTACCGTAAATCCTAGAGATTCGCCATTAATTTCGAATAATATGTTTGCCGGTAACACTGTTCCATCAATTTGTTCCAACCCGCTACCATTGTCTGAGATTATTTGGCCGGAGATGTTGAACAATTCCCCTGCAACTGGGTTAGCGGTAATATCATCAACTACAATGAAAGTTAGTGAGCGAACGTTAATTGTCGAGAAATTTGATTCTGTGCCAATCAAGTCTGAACTACCACCAAAGGAGATTTTGACATTGGTCAAACCCAGCGGCTGGCTGAATGGGATAGTGTGAGTAATGTTGGCGAATCCCTCACCGTCTGTGGTAACTGTACCAATCGATGAGCCTCTAAATTCATAATCCACATCATAACCAGATAAGGATTGGAATAGATTTGATGATTCTACTAGTCTTGCCGTGATATTAACGCTATCACCACGATTTACCACAATCGCGTTAAGAGGTTGAATAGATTCGAACTGTGTCACTCCAAATACGAATACTGGTGCTTCAGTAGAAGATTCGAGATAAAATTTCGACGAACCCTCGATAACTGAGATGACCAGTGTTTTTGCTCCACGAAGGGTGCCATTATTCTGTGTATCAGTTGGTACAGACATATTGAATGAACCATTGGTTGTTGTGGTAAATGAACTGACTAGCGTCTCGTTCTCATTGTTGAGCCAATTTGCTCTCAACTTGACCGAATCTATCAAAACACGATTATTGTCATCTGCATCGATAACTTGTCCAACAACATTGAAATCGACACCTGCGATGATAGTGGCTGGAATTGAATCAATCCTAAAGTCGGTATTTGCTTGGACAGTTATGTTTACTGCAGTACTATTCCCAGTGTGTCTTGAGTTACCTTTAGCCAGTGGATCGGTTAAATCATCGGCTACCAAAATCAAAATTTCGTAAGCACCCGGAGCAATACCTGCAGCGTTCCATGTGAGGTTTGCTGTTCCGTTAAGGTCAGTTTGCGAACTGCCCATAGATACATTTGTTCCGTTAAAATCAAAGAAGAACTCAACGGTTACATCAGCTAAGAAGCTCGAGTCTGCTATATCCGTAACTATTGCAGATAGTTCTATGTCATTGTTGGTAAGTGTAGTTATTTCTCGCTCAGCAGCTAATTGCACTACAAACTCAGATTCAATACCGACTAACACTGTCGGGGTTGGAAGTGCAGAGAGAGATTCTGTGAGTGGGTCGAATATTGGCTCCTCGGATGCATAGTATGGACCGCCTTCCGGTTGTTGACTGTAGAAATCGAATCTTATCTCTACATCATAAGCGTTTGATGGTAATGTGGTAGGAATAGTAATATTCTCACTGAATGTAGATGTTAGGTTGTCTACTAAACCTTGAGCTAAGTCGGTATTTCTTCCATCTTCTCCGACAAGAACTATCGAATACTGCGAAATGTTATCGCCAGTTATTGGGGTGAGGTATATGGCGTCAAAGATTGATCCATTAATCGATAGATTGTTGCCTAAGTGAGTCCATTCCTGGCTTATATTGATAGTCCAGCCAATTTCTGCTTTAATTCTCAAGAAACCACTACCAGTCGATGGAGCGTAATCATCGCTACCGTTGTATGACACGCTTAATGCATAATCACCTGCGGCAAAATTAGCGTCAATTGGGACAATTTTTTGAGTTTGGCCAGACAGATTTGATGTCGTGTTAAACCAACTGTTGTCGAGGAAGAAGTCGTAGTCACCCGATGTTGAGCGTACAGTCTCGCCACGATGATCCGTGGCAGTCATGCCAAAGATGCCGTCATAACCTCTGAGTTGAGATGTTGATTCGAACGCGAACTGAAGGAAACTTTGCAGTCGATATGGTACCCCTATCGAAAGATTTGCGTCATCCGTTGCTGAAATCGACACCGGGATGAAGCGCAATCTTACTTCTACTTCTCCTGCGCCGAAATTGGCTAACTGGGCTGTTAATTGCTGCTGTATAGCAAAAGTTCCGTTGACCGTAACATTGAATATTTCACTCCATGAACTGAAACTACCATTCTCTCGCATGGCTAAGACCAATTGGCCCTCCATATCGATAGGGGCAAGACCAAGAGATTTTGCAGTGCCATTAACCCAAACGTCTTGATTGACAATAAAGATACTACCATTGGCCAGTGGCCCCTCAATTGTAGCAGTCAAGTTTGGCGCTTCCCTGATGTCTAATGATATAGTCAAATTGGACGGCCTTAGATGGAATTCTGTTGTGGCTATAACTGGATCAAATTCTTCAGCCCAGCCTTCAAACCATAACTCAGCAGAAACTAGCCCAAGGCTTTCGGTTTCGTCCAACTCGAGATTAATCGACCAAGAACCAGAGGGGGTTACCAAACCTGATATGTTGTTGCTACCGTTGAAACTAGAAATAAATGACAGATATATGCTGGACTCTCCTCGGTCAAAAGAGTAATCTTCAGGCGCGTTTTCGTACGATAATTGCCCTTGAATTGTGGTTGTTGAGCCAGCTCCAACAACTGGAGCCCCAATTGACAATGGGAATTCATGGGTAATAACTGAGTCGTCGGTTACATTAATCCAACTATCAAAAATGATTGCACTTTCAGAGATTAGTTCAAACGCTGCATGCCTGATCAACAATGAATATACTCCCGGGTTTATTGAGACTGATAAAGTGTCGCTAAAAGTGAAATTACCCTCACTATCGGTGATTATATCGCCGACAAACAAATCTTCGG
>DAUW01000043.1 GCA_002505355.1 Euryarchaeota archaeon UBA229
CTCGGCCTGTCCACATCACAGCCTAATGCGAGTGCGGTGTGATAAGAAATTAGTTGCAATGGCAGTACAGTAAGAAATGGAGAAAGATAATTATTCACTTTCGGTACACCAATATTGATGTCACCTTCTTCACTGATATCATCACCATGTTCGTGGATTAAAATGATTTTTGCACCTCTGGCACGACATTCGTGAATCGCTGAGCGCGATTTCTCTTTAACGTGGTCGTTAGGCACAATAAATATCACCGGACTGCCGTCTTCTAGCAAGGCAATCGGCCCATGCTTCATCTCTCCTGCGGGGTAAGCTAAACACGGTATGTAGGCAACTTCCATCAGCTTTAACGCACCTTCTTTAGCAACCGGAGCAGAAATACCTCTGCCCAGGAAAAGTACGCTTTTTGCATTCTTGACTGCATCTACAGCCTCCATAATTGGTCCTTGATTAGCTAGGTATTCTTCAATGAGGTGTGGAATTTGTTGTAGCCCATTGATAATTTCCTTGCCTTTTTCCTTACTTAGTGAGCGTGATCGAGCAACTTGGATTGAGAATATCGTTAATGCTGCAACCATGTTTGAGAATGCCTTGGTTGATGCAACTGCTTGCTCTGGCCCAGAATGTATGTACACGCCTTGGCCACATTGGCGAGCAATCGATGACCCAACGACATTGACAATACCATGAACTGAACCTCCTTTCAGTTGTATTTCTTTGAGTGCCGAAAGCGTATCAGCAGTTTCTCCTGATTGGGAAATTGCGAAATGTAGAGCATTCGGATTGACTACTGGTTCATTAGTGCGAAATTCACTAGCGATGTGGGCGAGAGAAGGTATTCTAGCCAAGGATTCAATCAGAAACCCGCCAATCTCTGCTGCGTGATATGCTGTACCGCAACCAAGCAGCCTGACATGTGGCAACTTCGATAAGTCGAGGGGTGAAAGCCTCAGCCCGCCTAATCTGCCGTTGCCCCGTACCCTGTCCAACCTACCGCTGATACATTGACGCAATGAGTCTGGCTGTTCATAGATTTCTTTCAGCATGTAATGTTCAAATTCGCCCAATTCCGCTTCCTGCCATTCCTCTTCAAGAACCGTAATATCTGTGTCAAATGATTCTCCGCGAAGATTACTCATGGTAATCTCATCTTTTGTCAGTGTGGCTATATCTCCATCATCCATGAATACGACGCGTTGGGTATGGGTGACTAGTGCATGTGGGTCGCTGGAGACAAATACTTCACCATCACCTTGACCAATGATTAGCGGTGAACCGTTTCTTGCGCACATTATTACTTCATGCTCAAGAAAGATAGCACAAAGGCCCCATGTACCAACCAATTTACTCAATGTCCTCCGTAACGCATCCGTTGGAGAGTCATCTCTGCCAAGTTCATACTCTAAGATATGGGAAATAACCTCTGAGTCAGTCTCACTGTTGAACTTCACCCCTTTCTTTTGCAATAGTGAACGCAAAGTTCGAGAATTTTCTATAATCCCATTATGAACAATAACAACCTTTCCGTTTTCAGATAAATGTGGATGTGCATTCGGATCGGTGACTCCACCATGGGTAGCCCATCGAGTATGAGCAATTCCTAAATTTCCCTGCAATACATTTGGAAGAATTGACTGTAATTCAGCAACTTTGCCAGTTTTCTTGTAAATACTAAATTCACCATTTTTTAACGCAATGCCCGATGAATCATAACCTCGGTATTCTAACCTACGTAGTCCTTCCATGAGGATTGGAGCCGCTTGTTTAGGGCCCATGTATCCAAAAATGCCACACATGCCGTCACCTACAATTCTACGACTGCGTCACATACCGGGCACTGCACTTTGGTCAGACGCAAATCTTTGATGGTGAACTTTGCCGAACATTCCAAGCAATTAGCTTCTTTCTGCGGAACTGGCATGTTTGGCATTGGCATAGTTGGTAAACCAGGAGCACCCATAGGAGGCAGGTTCGGTAAATCCGGCAATGGGAGTTCAGCAGTTGTCGGTGGTGCGGTATCAATTGGCGGTTGTGGCAGATTGCTAATCATTTGCTCGGTCATTTCTACCATTTCACGTTGCTGCTTACGCTTCATCCTACGTTCAAGCCTTGAGTTACCCTCACCGGATTCCGCTTTAGCGGCTAAGGCCTGCTCCAAGGTTTCGTCAGGCTCAACGACAGCTTGGAGTTTTGGAACAACAACTGACTGTACGACTAATTCTTCAGCGTCCATATTTATTGCCATAGCGGTCCCATCGTCTTCCTCTATATCCACCATAATTTCAACATCGTCTTCATCGCTATCTAATGTTGCTGATACAACCTGCAATTCATCCTCGCGTATGCTTCTTCGAAGTGAAACTACAAGATAGAGGAAGATAAGCGAGATAGTTGCCACAGTAACAATAAGGATGGCTGCCTTAGTTGTTTCATCGCCCGGCAACGGCTCAAGTAGGGTTTCCAAGAAGGTCTTCTCTTTGGTGACTATATCATCTGCTTCTAGCGAAACTATGGTCTTGAAAGATAATGAACCGCTGCTAGATGAAACAAGCGTGATAGACTCCTCGTTTGTCGTAGCGTATCCAAGGGTAAATCCTTCAGTAATCAAGTTTGATAGCACAAATTCATTTTCCTCAACGTCTACTATACCATAGCGCGTCATTGGACCGTAGACATTTATTTCATCATAAATTAGTGAAATTCTATCTTCATACGATGACATTACGAGATTTGTTACACCTGCAGCGACCATGAACTCTGGTTCATCTGCAGACCACGAATTATCGGTGATTACATATGCTATTTTTGATTCGCCACCAAACCCTTCTACCCATGTTGCTGCAAGTACATCACGACCGTTTCTCTGGTAGACCTCAAGTTGAGCGTTTGAGGCATAATCGCCGACCGAATATTGGAATGACCATGATGGAAGCCACTCTTTGCCGTGCGCGTACATCAATCCTACACGATCGATGCCAGTTACGTCATCACGCAGTTCTTGATACAAAATGTGCATGTTCTCCTCGCCGATGTCGATGGCTAGGGAGTCTCCTTGTGATGGTTTGATATCGATATTGGATAATATGTAACTTGAACTCCACGAACTTTGGATGTGTGGAGTGTCGGACATCAACACAAAAATAGAGGTGATATCGTTGTATGACCCGCCTGTAGCAATGTCCCGGTGATATCCTGCTAGTACAATTCGATCGCCTTTTTTAGCCATATCTAAGCCCCAATATCGGCCCTCTGAAAGTTTCAATGCGGTCATGTGTGTCTGTTTTTCTGTTGTCTCACCAGCAGATGTGATCGCAGTCATCGCAATGTGGGACAGGAAGTAGCCTTGCTGACTTAGAACATTCTCCGTCCATGCAGCATGGACAAGACCATCATCCCGTAAAATTGCGGTTAATTCACCTGCCCATGAATCTGCTAATTTGACGTCTGCTAAAGTCGCCCATGCCCCCGATGAAGATTCAGTCACCGTACGAACATGCAATTCACCGTCAACTGTGGTGAATAATAAGCCACTTTCTTCCATGCCGACGAAATCAATTATTTGCTCTCCCGACAGTAAATTAAGCCTGACCGGTGAATCAAGACCAACCTCATTGACTACTACAGTAAACTTAAGCTCGGAATGTTCGGTTTCTACTCCATTGCCCGACATGACCGCTTTGAATGTAGTCCCACCTGCAACCGAGTAATTTTCCGGCACGATGAATCTACCTTCATCATAGCCCGAGCTAGAGTCCGAACCCGGAATGATGGTGATAGTATCCTCCGCTAATGGAATATATCCGGTCCCAGAATCAACGTAAAGCGTTAGGGTCAATCCGGTAGCGTCCGTCTGGCCTAAGTTATCCACTCTCACTATGATGGTGTATTGTTGGCCTGGATTAGGAATTAATGGTACTGTTTGATACGCTCCTTGCATGAATCTCAAGGTAGGCTCAACAGGCCGCTCTTCAACCTCAAACGGGAAACTGTATGAATTGTCCTCAGGGTTTGGATCATTGTAGTTAGCGGACGGGTCTATCGCTAAGGTCACCGTATGTGTACCAACCTCTGTGGCCCACCAGTAAAGGGTAATTTCCGCTTCCTCGCCATCATTGAGATTTGAAATGGTTATGTCTGAGGGGTACACATCCGAATTATCACCTGGTGCTTCTAATTTTATGTAAACATCATCAGCATCTAGGTCGCCTACATTCTCGATAGTAAAACGCACTGTGAGTATCGAGCCAGCAACCGCAGTTTGTACCGGTAAACCAACCTCATCTAGGACTTCTACTACTCCGGTAAATATGAAATCGGGCGCAGCGGGCATGTTATCAACATCGATGGTCCTTCTTATGTCATCGGTTTTTACACCCGACTCATTCACCATTCTGAAACTTAATCGGGTGGACCCATCGGATACTGTCGTTGAATCCCAGTTGTATGACCAATCCTGGCTACCTACCTCAAGGTCTGGTAATTCAGTGGCAAATTCCCACTCTCCATTGTCAACTTTGTACTCCATGTAGTCGTGTTGAACTCCATCAACCGTGCCGGTAAATTCGACCAAACCACTGACACTTTGACCTACGTTTGGACTTGCGATTGTGACTTTCATGCGGGCCAGGTTTATCACTCTGAAATCGATATTTGATTCCGCCTCAGTATCAGTATCATACAACTTCACACTTACAATAACGTACTCTTCATCAGCCTGAATCCAGTCCTCCAAGATATTTACATTTAGAGTCCAGTTCCCGATATCTCCACCTGCGATTGTCCAAGGCTTAAGTTCCCGCTCAGTGCCAGATTCTAGGAACTGAGCGATGCGGATCTGAACCTGATTAAACTGCTCGCCTGACGGGAAATCTGTGGTTCCTGAAATTGTCGCCGTATTACCCTCTAACCACCAAGTGTTATTGGTTGGTTGCTCGATGGAGACATAATCTCCAGTTCCGTTACCGCTTGGGGGTGGTGCGACAACTCCGGTATCTTCTAGTGCAGTACACGGTTGATCTAGCGCTAAATCGATGGCACATGAAGCGTCGATTAAACCAAAGCCCCACTTTTCATGCCACCGATCTGAAACAGTATTTGCTGGTTTATCTCTTATTTCGGAGGAATTACGAATTACATCCATTACCTCAAATGCATTCAATGATGGTGCCGCCTCACGCACTAGGGCAACTATACCAGAGGCGATTGGAGTTGCCATGCTAGTGCCGTCTTTTTCATCATAATCGGCATCTGCCTCTGGACGTGGTGCCCCTGGGAATGAGGTCCCGGTTGCTGCAGTTGCCGAAATGATGTTCGAGCCATAAGCGGCAATATCGGGCTTTAGTTCATCCCACTCATTGTCATCTCCGTCATCGAGGCGTGGCCCGAAATTAGAGAAACTTGAGATGCCATCGTTTGTTCGGTTAACCGTACCAAAGTCAGACGCTGACGCCACAGCAAAACCCAAATCAGCACTTGCCGGCGATGGTACGCGCTTTGAGCCATCATTGCCCATTGCAATAACACAAACAATATCGGCATTTTCTGTGGCGTTGTTAATCAAGCGCGCTTCGCCTCCAGTTCCGTTATCTCCTTCATCACCGGGATTTAATGGTGATGAAAGTGATCCAAAGGACATTGAGCCAATTTGTATACCTCTACTTGAGGAATTATGTCCCCAATCAGTTTCAGCATTGTTTATCATCCACTGAATCCCGTTTATCGAATATTGCGAATTCGTACCACCAGCATCGGTCAATACTTTGATGTCAACTAAGTAGGCACCGGGAGCGGTACCAACGTGCACTCGTGAGGAATCGCCGGTACCTAAAGCGGACCCGGCAACATGAGTGCCGTGACCTTGACCATCGTCTGGATCTTGCGATCCGTCTGGATTAGCGGCAGCAGATGTTGCATCATATCCGGCAACCCATTTGTGGTCATCATACGATAATGGGTCGGTGTCTGGGGCATCGTTTTGGTCATCAAAATCATTTAGTGAACGGTGTTCATTATCGACGCCCGTATCAAGTACAGCAATGACAATGCCATCACCAGAATATCCTCTTTCATATGCAGTCTCGGAATAAACCTCTGACGGCATTGCTCTAGTTGCCTTGCCTGCAATGTCATTGTTTGGCACCATAACATTCTGCATCTCAATCACTACCACGCCGTTTAGGTGATATATGTCCATCAACGAACTCACCGGTACTTTGTCCACGACGATTGAATCAATACTTTCTGGCCGATCAAACCAAGCCCCTGATTCTTCACCCACCCAGTTGTGATTATCTAAAACTGTCCTTAGCTCAGTGACATCAGCATCGGTTGGATGCCATGCATAATCAACAACTATCGCTACTGTTCGCATGCCGTCATCACCAATGATCGCTGTTGGAGAGATTGATTCTGAGCCTGCCAATACTCGTTGTAGCCTGTCATCCATGCCATTCCAGTCCAGATCTGGTCCGTAACTTAGCCACCATCCGTCTTGCTCTGACGCTGGCAGGTTGCCACGCATGTCCAATCTCAACGGCCTTTCACACAACTGTTCACCGCACATCAGCGGCGGCAGTCCCTCAACCATAATTGGGTCAGTATGTGTTTGCTGCTCCACGGCAAGGGGCTTATTTTCGGTAGTCAGCGCTGTCGAAGTCGCTACCGCAGAGAGGCTTGCTAACAAAAATATCAGCGTAATTAATACCGCTGAACGACGCAAACCCATGACTGAACTCATTGATAGACACCCCTTGAACATCTAACCTGAGACTTAACCATGTTTTGATAGTATCCTTTTCTCGACCCTTCCCCAACCCCCTTAGGGGGTTTGGGGAAATTATGGCCAGTTGAAATGTTCAGGATTGTTAGAACATTGTAAGTGTGGACCGTCAGAACGCTCAACAACTCCCAATTTACTACCGCAGCTAGGGCATGATGACATATCTCCAATATGCTCCATCCAAGCCTGCCTTGTTTCTGGCTCATCACTAGATTCCATCAAACTCTTGACCGGTTCCCTGAGGTTTCTCGGCAACTCATACCCTTGAGATTCCCAAGGATTTCCAACCTCCGACAGGTCGCGCATTTGGGTCTTTATACGGCGCAGCCGATTGATTACCTCACTTGAGGATGAGGGCCCGCCATCTTCTATGCCCAACGGAACTGGCCCACCCTTGGCGACCAATGGTAACACGGCATATGCAAGGATGAAGCCACCCAAGTGTGCCATATGTCCAACATCACTAGGCCGGTCTAGACCATAAATAGAATATGCTCTAACAACTTCTAGAGCAAAATAAATCAAAGCCAGGTAAAATACTGGCCATTTCCTAATGAGTATCAGTGGGAACGGAATCTCATCTTTTGGCCATCCTGCTAGATACGCGCCAAATAATCCAAACGCTGCACCTGAAGCACCCAATGCTGGTCGAGAGGAGTCAAAATTAAACAGCACCCAGGCAATCGAGCCACCAATCAAGCTGATGAAATATATCGCGGTAAATCGTCGCCACCCAAGACGCTGCTCAAGTGGTATTCCGACTAGTGAAATTACCAGAATATTACTCAAAACGTGAGTCGCATCAAACTGACTATGAAGAAATCCTGCAGAAACAAAAGTGACCCAGTTAGAGGGTGATTTTGCTTCACTTGGTCGCATCCACAAATCTTCCCACAGCCACTGCGATACTAAGTCAAAATTGTACATGAGCGACCATACGACTTGAACTAGATATCCTAACAACAACGCTACAGTCATTGAAAGGGCGAATGAGGTTTTGTGACGGTACGAATAAACCAATGGCCATAATATTGCGAGCAACCATACCACAAATAGACAACTCTCAACAACGCTGAACTGCGTAAATTGGGCCGCCATGGTGGGGCATGAAGCTAACCATTTTTGAACTAGTGTAGGGTTACGACAAAATGGTAGCATTCATTGCTGTTCAGCCAATCGCTAGACCATGGCAGACCCCGTGTTACAGTTGGACAATGTGACTGTTCGGCGTGGTATGGGAGTGGTTCTGGATAACTTCTCATTAACTGTAAACCAGGGAGAATGTATCCTCTTGGAAGGTGAAAACGGGGTCGGTAAATCTACTATTATCGAAACCGCAGCGCGACTGCTGCCGATGGAGAGCGGCAGTGTTCGACATCACGGCGCAGTAGTCTGTGACGCTGAAGGTAGGAGAATAAAGCCACCGAAATCATTCGGCCTGACGCTGCAGAAGAATTGTCTAATTCCAAGCCAAACTGTTCAGCAACGTTTGAACAACGTCTTAGCATTGTCAAACCGCACGCTCGATTTAACCGGAATAATTGAATCATACAAAATTGCCAATCGGCGCAATGATAAGATCGCTCATCTCTCTGGCGGACAGCAACGAAAAGTAGCCGTAATTAGTGGTCTGTTACCTGGAATGGTTTGTGAAGATAGTAGACTAATTCTACTTGATGAGCCCGATACTGGGCTTGATGACGATTCGGTGGATTGTCTAATTGAACATATCCACATGCTGAGAAACCTAGGTCACGCTATAGTGATTGCTTCCCATGACTCTAGGCTCCGTCAGTGTGCAACAAGATTGTACAACTTCGATGCATCAAGTATTCAACAACCGAATCATAATGCCACCTGGCAGGTAAAGTCAGACACGGCGCAGCACTCTTTTCTGATGACTAAAATTGGTTGGCAACTAAACTTTGATACCCTTGTTTCACTGCAAACCAACTGGTTAGCCGCTCTACTGATAATGGGTACGTTATTGTCGATTGCCGACCCTCTTACACTCTCAGATAATGAATTGATACTCATGGGTTTTGCCCTTGCACCTGCATTCGGCATGGGATTAGTTGGTGATTCTGTATTCAAGATATTACAGGAACAAAGAGCGATAGATTGGTGGCGAGCGCAGCGAAATAATGTGCCTAATTCCTACTTTGAGAGTCTGCTGAGTGGCATCCTAATTACCACCATTGCAATGCAGATTTTCATACAATCGGTGGATTACCAGGTGGTCATAATTGGTGGATTGATAACGCTCACGACTTCATTCGCAGTTCGATTTCTACAGCTAAGCACTGTTAGACTAGCTCGCAGCAATGCTGTTTTCATTAGATTATTAACCCCCATCCTAATATTACCATGGGGAATAATTGTTGATTATTGTGCAAAATTGTGACCTTCAACTTCAATAAGGAGACTCATGAGCACATAGTATGCGAGTCAAGGCTAACGAGGCTATTCTCGCAAGCGGCTTTCTCGGTTTGATGATTACCCTCTTTCTGGCATTTAATTGGGCCCCAAGTGTTAATATAAACGCGTTCGAGTCACCAGAATCTCAAAGGATATTCTACTGGCATGTGCCAGCAGCGTGGGCTGCTTTTATTGCCTTCGCAGTTCTATTTGTTGGGTCCGCACTATGGTTTTTCAAACGCAGTTCAATTGGCTGGAAAATGCACATCGCTGGTTCCGAGGCTGGCCTCGCATGCGGCTTGATGGCAGTTTGGTCTGGATGTGTTTGGGGCGCTGCTGAATGGGGTACTCCATGGGATTGGGAAGACTGGAGACTCAATACATTCGGTCTGTTAACACTACTAGCATTATTCCTAGTCTTGGGACGGCAGAGCCAACCGGATGGGGTTGAGACGAGAGACACCTTTTCGACATTTGGATTGTATGGTTTTGTCCTCGTGCCACTAACCTATGTCGCAACGAGGATTTGGGTGATTCGTCATCCAGGCCCCGTGATTGCTGGTGAGGAGGGCAGCTCTATATCTAGCGAGATGGGGTTGGTTTTGTTGATTGGCGCTATTTCATTCACCACATTGATTATCGGTCATATCCTCACTTCGATGGAAATTACCAAATTTGAGCAACGATTGGAGCGGCTGCAAAAGGAATTGGACGGTGAGTGAATGGACGACAAAACCTACCTATCAATCGCTTACCTCGGCATGATATTTGGTCTTGCTATTTGGACCTGGACTGTGGTATCTCGAAGCAGAAATATGGAACAAAGACTGGAAGCGATGGAACAATCGCTCAAGGTTAAGTCAACTGATGCTGATTCTGTTGCCGCTATCGACTCATCTGAGCAATCATGAAATAGACCGATTAAAACCGAAAAATGATTACAACTGGACTGTGATGATGTGTCAGGATTAGGTGAAGATTTCTGTTTGGTGTGTGGTGCACCTCCGCCATTATTTGGCGAGCGCATGTGCGAGCCATGCTTTAGAAAACGGGTGAAATTAGCTGAAGTCCCAGAAAATGTCCCCTGGGTGAGATGCGCTCGATGTGATATCGTCGAGTTACAGGGCAAATGGGTCAACATTACCGAAGAAGAAGTGTGGGATGAGTTAATTCAGCGAAACCTGAAATTTCATGTCGATGCTGAAGACATTGGCATCGCCTATGAAACTAGAAAGGTCTCTGACCGTCACACGCTAATTCATCTACAACTTGAGGGTGTTATTGATTCATTACTGTTCCAAGAGACTTACACTATGCGGGCTAGAATGGCAAATGGTGTGTGTTTAACTTGCACCAGGAAGGCCGGAAATTATTATGAAGCAACTGTTCAATTACGCTCTAGCGGCCGGAAATTGAGCGAAAATGAGTATGAAAATTTACGCGCAACCCTGGATACAGTGAAAGAATCGTTGTCCGACGATCCAATGTTTTTCATCACCAACGAAGGGCCAGTAACAGGCGGATATGATGTTGTTATGGGCAGTAAAGGACTTGCTCGTGCATGGGGTAGACATCTTACCAAAGAGTATGGAGGACAGGTTGTTGAAACAAACTCTACCGTTGGTCGGAAGGATGGCATAGACGTTACAAGATTGACACTATTATACCGAAAACCCGGATATGAGCTAGGTGATGTGATAAGGTGGCGAGAAAATCTGTGGCGCCCTGCCTCGTGGACTAAGGACGGAGCGATTGTGGAGCGCGTGGATCGTCAGGAGAGAACCGGTGCAAGTTGGCGTGATCTGGAATCCTCACAAGTCTTAGCCCGAATGTCAGAACATATAGTGGTCGATTTGATCAATCAGGACTCATCAGTTGGGGAATTCCTCGATCCCACCACATGGACAATGGCTTCAATTAAATTATCATGGGACCATGCGGGTAAAATTAATGCTAGAATTGCTCGTATTGACGGCGAGTGGATTGCTTTGCATAGCATGGCAATTGACGAAAATAGTAGTATAGAGTAAAAAGTATGAGCAAGTCCAACATACGATGGCGGATGTCAACTTCACTGAGTTAGCTGCGTCGCTAGATAGTGAGGACATGATCGGATTCACCAGGGCCTTTGTTGAGGACATTAAGAGGGGCTTGAACAATGTCACCACCGAAAGATATCC
>DAUW01000020.1:0-19907 GCA_002505355.1 Euryarchaeota archaeon UBA229
AGGTTAGCAGGATTCACGCTCAAGAATGTTGAACCATCTGAGGAAGATTTCAGTCGACCGTTGATGATATTGTAACCCCTAACCTTAGGTAGGTCATGGGGATTTTGATTTTCCATAAACTCTAGACCGGCTTCAAGAATGTGCGTCATGACACTGCGTATTGGATTAGGGACATGAATCCTTTCATTGACAAAGACAACTCACAAATCTGTATTCACAAAAACAACGGGTTAATACATATCGTTCAACTAGTTCCCAATTACCCGGAGGGGTGTAACCATGTCAGATGACAATAAGGATTCCATTTCACTAAAGGTGTCAAAAGCTATTCCAAGTGACGTAGGTCATGGCCGTGCGAGAATTAGCGGCGAGAATGGACTTGACCTGAAGCCCGGCGACATCATTGAGATAAAAGGTGAAAATCGTTCAACTGCAGCCATATACTGGAGAAGTCGTCCTGAAGATGCCAAAATGGACATAATCAGAGTTGATGGTATCATCAGGAAAAATGCAGGTGTAAGCCTAGGAGACAAAGTATCTGTCTCGAAGGTCGATGCAAAGGTCTGCACAAAACTTGTTCTATCTCCCGTGATGGCAAATAAGCAGAAAGTGAAGTTCGGCCCTGGCATAGAAGGATTCGCAAGAAGGGGTCTAAACAAGAGACCGGTTGTTGCAGGAGATAGGATCTTTATTCCCGGAATGACTCTCTTCGCTGAGGCATTACCATTTGCAGTACTACAAACAACCCCAAAGGGAATAGTCCAAGTTAACTCAGATACTGACATCGTAATCAAAGACGAAGCGATTGACGATGACGATGTTGGTCAATCACAGGGAATTACTTACGAAGACATCGGCGGTATAGGTAGCCAACTGCAGAAAGTAAGAGAGATGATTGAACTTCCACTAAAACACCCAGAATTATTCCGAAGGTTGGGGATTGACCCACCGAAAGGAGTTCTGCTTCACGGGCCCCCTGGTACAGGTAAAACAATGATTGCGAAGGCTGTTGCAACTGAGACAAATGCACACTTCACTTCGATTAACGGGCCTGAAATCATCTCGAAATATTATGGTGAGTCTGAGAAACAATTGAGAGAGATTTTTGATGACGCTGCAAATAACGCACCTGCTATTGTATTCGTCGATGAGATAGATTCAATCTGTCCTAAACGAGAGGACGTAAGTGGCGAAGTAGAAAGAAGAGTTGTCGCACAGATGCTGACTTTGATGGACGGGATGCAAGGCCGTGACAATGTAATTGTAATCGGCGCTACAAATAGAAGAGATGCGATGGATCCTGCGCTAAGGCGACCAGGAAGATTCGACAGAGAAATCGAGATCGGAGTTCCTGACAGAGAAGGCAGAAAGGAAATCTTAGATGTACACACTAGACAAATGCCAATCGCTGATGACTTTGATGTTGAATGGGTCCTTGAAAACTCGTACGGATTTGTTGGTGCTGATCTAGCGGCTCTTGTTAGGGAGTCTGCAATGAAGGCATTGCGCAGATACCTGCCCGAAATCGACTTGGAAGAAGACACTATTCCTCCAGAAGTTCTCGAGAAAATGGAAGTAAAGATGGAAGACTTCAAGCTTGCAATTAGAGAAATTGAACCAAGTGCACTAAGAGAAATTTATGTGGAAATACCTGACGTATCATGGGAAAGTGTTGGAGGGTTAACCGAGATCAAAGACCGACTAAAAGAGAGTGTTGAATGGCCGCTCACAAAGCCGGATTTATTCGAGCACTTTGGAATCAAGCCACCACGAGGAATTGTATTATTCGGTGCACCTGGAACTGGTAAAACTCTGCTGGCCAAGGCAATCGCTAACGAGGCAAAAGCCAACTTCATATCGATTAAGGGACCTGAGTTAATATCAAAATGGGTAGGAGAATCTGAAAAAGCAATTCGCGAGATTTTCAAGAAAGCAAAGCAGTCAGCTCCCTCAATTATTTTCTTGGATGAATTCGAATCAATTGCAGGTATGCGATCTTCTAATTCCCAGTCTGGAGGCTCAGATGTTGCAAATAGAGTTGTCAATCAACTTCTAGCATCAATGGATGGTGTCGAAAGCCTTGATGGTGTAATTATAGTAGCTGCCACAAACAGACCAGAGATGATCGACCCTGCACTATTACGAAGTGGAAGATTTGAGAGAGTATTGCATGTTCCACCACCCGACAAGCCTGCTCGTGAAGCGATAATGGATATTCATTCCTTAGGAATGCCACTATCCTCATTCTCAATGAAGGATATACTCGGAGGGATGGATGGATTTACTGGTGCTGACATCGAGGCGGTTTGCAGAGAAGCTGCACTGATAGCAATGCGAGCCGGTAAAAAGAAAGTCACCAAAGGCCATTTTGAAGACGCGATAACAAGAGTTAGACCAACTGTTACTCCAGACATGTTAGAATATTACTCCAAGATGGAAGAAAGGCTAACCTCTGGACTTTCAAACATCAAGCGTTCCAGAGATACTGGCTACGGCATGGAATCGATGTGATTAAGAGAGATAGCCGGTTGATTCAAGTGGCTAGTTATACTCCCACATGCATAGCAGGAGATACAACATGTCAAGTTTTAGCGCCGAATTCATAAAACGTCCAGTCGTAGACAAGGACGGAGAATTATTTGGCCATCTTGTTGATATTGAAATTGATTCTAAGTCCGGAGACATAACCGAAATATTAGTCGAGTTAGCATCAGATATTGATGCATCGAAGTTAATCTGGCCAACAGAGGGAAGGCTATGCCAAGTTCCATCCCAAGAAATAGAAAGAATGGGCTCCAGTATCTCGTTAAAGAGATGAGCAAAAAAATATCATCTGCCCACAACCTTCTAAACCAAAGTGATTGCGTCTTTGTCTGTACCTTGTACTAGAGGTGAGATGTTGGAAGATAAACCGCGATTTAATCGAAGGAGATTATTTCTCCAAATCGCTTTTTGGTTTGTTTTGATAATGCTGCTCTCAACCGTGATTTTACAAGTTGTAAATATCGGTAACCAAGAGGGTCTTTCAGCATATGATGACGATTGGAACGATATGTCAGCGTTCAAAGAAGATATCAATAAACTCGGGATAGAAACCAAGTCCCTAGTCTCTTCTCCATTACTACTCGCTGACATCGAAGATCCTGCAAATGCAACATTCATCATTGCTGGTGTTGAAAGAGATACTATTTCTCTTCCACAATTTTCATCTGACGGGTTCCTTACATTTGCGGCAGAAGATGGATATTCTCCTGCTGAAGTTGAAGCAATCAAAGAATTTGTATTCGCTGGGGGAGACGTACTCGTGATGGATGATTATGGCTATTCCTCCACAATAGCAGAGGCTTTTGGTGTAAGTTACAAAGGAGTCAAACTCTATGATCCAGTATATGATTATGATTTGGGAACAGACTTTGTTTGGATGTGTGTCCAAGAATCTCCATGTGGCATGGATAACCAGTCAACAATAGATCCGAGCACACTAGGAAACCACAATCGTTGGAGTGTAGACGACAGCGGAGCTCACATTTGTCAACAAAAAAATGGAGAATTAGTCAACAGTATTGAAGACGCTGGGGTTTGTGCAAGACATTGGAGTAATGGACAGATTGATTATAATTCGACATACCAATTACTTCTGAATAATATTACAGGAATAGACATAATCCCGAATGCAAAAACAGGAATGGGTGCCGTACAAGTTAGAGCATTATCTTCGCCCGATGCTTCATTGGACTGGAATTCTGACGGACTTATAGACGCAGGACCAGAAATAACACCACAGGAACCTGACGAAACCGGCCAGTTCAACCTTTCAATCGAGGTCTGTATAACCCAAGACTGTAATTATCAAAATGGCGGTAGAGTGACCTTCATTTCTGATGGCTCAGCTCTGATTAATGCGATCTATGATCGGGATGGTTACATGGATGGTAAATATGGAGAGGCAACAAACGAAGTTCCACCCAACAACAACAGAGATTGGGCAATGGATTACATTATCGATTCTCTAGTAGATTACACTGTAGACACAGGAGAAACCGATGAAATTCCGGGTTTTGCACCAAATGCTCTTGTAATATTTGACGAAAGTAGACACATACAACCTAGTATTGCCTCAGAGTCTTACAATACGATATACTTCTTGCTGGTATATTTCACAGGGGAAGGACTTGCTATGCTAGTCTTATTCCTAATACTATTCATAGCATTTGAAGGAGTTCTACTTAAGAAAAAAGATCCAGAGCAATGGAGACACGTATTCAGTATCATTTACTACGGATTTGGAGATGCCAACAGGTATACGTATTATGCAAAGTCCAACAAAATCAAACAAGTATTCCTATCAAAAGTAAGAAACCAAAATGGTTTGACAAGAGAGGAATTTGATTCTTTACCTGCTAGGGAATTGCAGAGTATGATTAACGACCCTGTGCTCGTAAAATTCGTATTTGAAAATAAGAACTATTCACTAGAGCAGACTGTAGCTATTGTCAAACGGATAAAAGTCTGGGGAAGGAGCTAGGTGATTTGAATGTGGACACGAAAAGCAGCATTTACTTTCACTGGAGGCATCGCTCTAATTTTGATTGGAATGATGATTTCTAATCAACAGATGATGATTCTAGGATTAGCATTCATTGCCTTTATTGTGGTTAATTCATGGGTTAGCGGTCACGGTGATGTGGAGGTCCAAAGAACCCTATCAGCAGACAATCTATACAAGGGCGATGACCTGTACGTGGAATTACTTGTAACCAATCGTAGTAGAAGAAAAACCCAACAGTTAGAGGTCTACGACAATGTTCCTCATGAAATGAAATTACGTAGCGGTCTCAATCAAATGAGACTGAACCTTAAGCCGGGTGAGAGTGCAAGAATTCGCTATGTTTTGCGATGCCCGCTTAGAGGTCACTACTCAATCGGACCAGTCTCCCTCAGATATAGAAATACATTCAATCTATCAGTTGATGAAATGTATGTTGACCATCACTCAGACATTATCATATTCCCACAAATCAGAGATGTTGAAGAAGCTTTCATTCGCTCACGGACTGCGAAAATGTACACCGGAGCTACGACCCTTAGGACACCCGGTCCGGGTACAGAATTTTACTCGCTTAGAGAGTATGTTCCCGGAGATCCGTTCAAGAATATTAATTGGAAAGCATTTGCTAGAACTGGTGACTTGATGATCAACGAAAAGTGTAGAGATGCTGTAACAGACCTCTACATTATCCTAGACAGTCGAGATATTGCAAGGATTGGCACAGTGTTGAAGAATCCTCTAGAGATGGGTACTGTCGCTGCTGCAAGCCTAGCATCTTTCTTCTTCAAGAGAAGAGATTCTGTGTCTTTAACAATCTACGATGAAAGGCTTTCATTCTTACCGCCAGATACTGGAGACAAGCAGTACTTCAAAATTCTAAGTGCCCTTGCTGGAGTGACGGCTAGTGGCGAAATGCCCTTACAAGCAGTTACCAACTCATTAAGCGGTAGATTTAGCAGAGGTAGTCCTGTGTTTATCATCTCATCATGTGAGGGTGATGGGACCGTACCTGCTGCGGTTCGAGACCTAGTTGGAAGAGGCCACGAAGTAACCGTTTTGTCACCTTCAAGCATTGACTTTGAGAGATTGGTTAGTAGAATTCCACGCATGTCATATGAAGTTTTGAAATTAGAACGACAAAACCGGCTCACTACATTAGCCGGCTCTGGGGCGCAAGTAATAGACTGGATGCCAGATATGGATCTTTCACAAGCGTTGATGCAGGTAAGGGGGTATTAGGTTGGCGGATGATGTGCAGGTCCAGAGTGATGTCACAATCACCGGTAGTGCCAGTGCGCGAACGCTACACCTCAAAACCTTGCGTAGGCAGTGGCAAATAATTACCCTGCAGATAATCGCTACTGCGGCTTTAATTGGTATGTATTTTCAGGTTGTATCAACCTATGTTGTTGGTTCTATCGACCACACTATGCTGTTTGCTTCCATCGAATCATTAATCGGTGATGAATTGCCGCTCGGCGATTGGTTTACTGGCGAAGGTCGAACAGGATTAGCACGATTTTTCGTTCCGCTAGTGATTGGATTGCTGGTTGGTGGAGTGATGGCGTTGATTGCTTATCAGACACCAAAAACCCAACAAAGAATTAAGTTAGTATTCATTGTTAGTTTGATTACCATACTAGTTGGTAGACTGATGCTAGGATGGTTAACTGGTATGTTGTTTTCCTTCGATTTGCGACTACCAGACGATGGTGAATTGCAAACCCTTGAATGGCCTCTGCTTATGATAATGTCACTAATGATTATGTTTGTTTACTTATTACCAATTATTATGGGTTCCCGTGGCATATGGGGATTATCAAGGAGATCTATTGCCTGGGCCATCGGTTTTACCCTACTTTTCCTCGGTATTCATGCAATCCTGACTTTCCCATTAATCAAAGCACAATTAGGCGATTACGGTGGTGCTTTGGCAACCCTTGAATCACAAATCTCCCAACCTACAATCGGTCTATTTGGCATTGACTTGGTAACCAATGAACAATTTGATCTCATCCTGATTGCAGTGTTAATTCTTGTGTTCCAAGAATCTGCCTTTGGTGTTATCAAATATCTCGAATACGCCTTCAGGCTCCCCGAATCCTGTAAGCGTGACCCGGAATATGTCACACAGATGGACAACATGCTAAACACACACCTAGTCCATACATTTGGTTTCCTAGGCCTGACTGGAATTGCTACAATGGTTGCCTTAGGTTTCCACAGCGTCCTGCTAAGTTTAGTCAGTGATACCACTGGAAGTCAGTGGGCTGGTCAGGTTTCAGAATCAATTGAGTTGTCACTGACATATGGATTGGTTATTTCTGCAGTGCTGTTCCTATCGATTATGGCGCTGTTCAGGTTTTTAATCCCGTGGCAGAGAATTTGGGGTTTTACCTATTCCATGCGCACTAGAAACTCTACTAACCAAAACGAAACCAATGATGAGAAGGAATTTGTTGACTTCATAGTTTAGTTCCTATTAATTGTTTGAATCATCCTGCCAAGCATTTCTGCTGAGAACAATAGAAGACACGGAAATATACACCAAGTCGTTAACAGTCCAACAAAACCTTCTCCAGACCAATCGCTAACTTCACTGTAACCTAGAATGAAGACAATGACCACCATTAGTAGCAACAAGCGCTCTAGAATGACTGGGTAGTTCTTCCCAATTACCTCCTCGCGGCCAGCAAGGTTTGTCGCCTTAGCATCGGTCATTTAGCCACCTACATATCTAAATCGGAAAGTTTTGATTCTAAGTTATCCAGCGCCTCATCTGCAAAATCTTTTGGTTCAGCTCGGTGTTTCCAAGAGGCATCGATTCGAGCGAGTTCAGCCTCTAACTCCGCCCGCTCATCATCATCACTAATTTGTTTGATATCAGTAATCTCAACAACATCCTCCTCTCCATGCTCGTCATCGGTTGGATGTTCCAATACCTCCCAACCATCATCATCTATCTCGATAATGGTTGCTAGCTCTTGTTCCGTAACATCCCCTGATAGGTTTGACTCCATATGCATGACCATTTCTTCGTCCACAGGTGTTTTTTGTGCAGGGTCTATTACCTCACGCTCGTATGGTAATAAACCGTCGCGCTGGAAATCCCATAGGAGGCCTACGGGTGAACCACCGGCTAAACCAGAGGCATCGATTTGAGTGATTAGTTCCTCTAATACGCGGGCGGTTTCCTCCAGTGCAATCGCTTCTCCGGCGTCTCGCTGATCCGCTTCTAGGTAGATATCGTCTAGAGCGTTTTGTATAAGTCGCCTGGTTGACTGGGCAATGTGTGGTAATGATTCTGGACGATTGCAATTAGCCATGAGAGTCTCTACTTCATGCGGTGGTGCTCCTAAGCGAGTCAATTGCTCCAATACATTACGTAATCTCCTCAGCATAGTAATTGAATTATCATAATCTTCCAATAAGCGTTCCAAATCAATAACTAAATGACCAACAGTTTCACCTAATTGATGTTCAAGTCGCTGTTGCACTGACCACCTAGATAGTCCTCTAACTGCACCGGCGGTTTGAGGGACTTGTCTCTCAAGTAATTCCATAACCTCGCTGGACAACAGGTATCTTGGCGTTGCGGCAACATGGTCTACCGTTTTCTGAATTACTTGCAGGGCACGCTCAACTGCTCTATCAAGCAGCGTTACTGAGTAACCTAGGCTACGAGATCGCTCCAACCGCTCTAGAACTGGAGCGAGCCCTTCAAAGGTTGCGGCATCATCAAGTAGAGCCTGAGCAAGTGGTTCTTCGGCAAGCCTAGCTCTAATTCGCTCGGCTTCCTTGATGTCTGAAAGAGCATCTTCATGGGCCTCTGCCAATGCTTCAGCCTTGTCTATCAGTATTGATAACTCACCCTCGGCATGACCACGCTTAGCACCTAAATCACCTAACTCTCTAAGCAGATTGCGGCGTTCTTCCATAAGTTGCCGCATTTCGCCTTGGATATGAGCAAATCTCGCTTCATCTGTTGATAAACGCAAACGTTCATCCTCCGCTCTGCGCCGGGCAACTTTAGCCTCGGACTCGAGAATTTCTAGTTCAGATTTACTTCTATTGACTCTTTCCTCTTCCTTCATTGCTTCAGCCTGAGCCCTTGCATAACGTTCGCGCGTTGCCGAAACCTGTTCTTGGAGCACTCTTAGTCTCCGCTCTCCGTCTTCGGTTTGTTGTCGGATTTTGGCCAGGTTATCGCTCGCATCGGTTAATTCTGCATTCAATCCAGCCTCTCTTAGTGACATTTCTTCGATTGTTGCTCGAAGTTTTTCACTGGATTCGGTCTCACCCAAGGCTTTAGCTAATTCCGTTGCTCTAGTGCTTACTTGATGTTCAAGTTCGTTCACTCGTCGTTCCAATTTCTCCGAGCGTGCTTCTGCTTCTTCAGTTCGGTTTCTAGCCTCTGCTAACTGCACCTGCATCGAATTTATTTCTGAATTTACATTCTCCACGCTTTCCATTTGAATATTGCGAGTTTCAACCGCTTCTCTGGTTTTTACCTCAGCAGCTTTTCTTGATGTTTCAGATTCTGAAAGTTTGTTGGATAGATGTGCCTTTTCTTTTTGCAGTTCATCAATACGGATTTCAGCAGCTTCAAGCCGGCGTCTTAAACCGGCATCAATACCTGGAACTGGTGCCACCTCGACTTGTTCCAATCCCTTGGTTACGGCATCAGTTGTTTGTGAGAACTTCGCCTTTGCCCGGGCGATGCGGAGGTTTTCCATCCCTATTTCAAAACCTATCAGCGTATTCAATCGGTGAGCAAGATTGGCACGTCTGCTCTCAGACCGAGTTCGAACAGTAACGAGTAAATCTCTGAAGTATGAAAGGGTAAAATCGTGTATGGTCCCAGATTCCTTGGTGAGTATGGTGCCAGCAGGCAATCTGTGTAGCCGCAGAACACGCTTCGCTTCGGTTAAACCTAACACTGCTTCCTCAAATGATTCACATGATGGCGCATATATCCCAACTGGGACTCCTCTTGATAGGATTAAACTTACAGCTTTTGAGGACTTTCCTGCCTGTATGTGCCCGGTAACTTCTTCCTCCAGACCATCACTAAGCATGGACAATACCGCATCAGCACCACCTTTACCCTCTCGAAGAATGAAGCCTTCAGGCAGCGGTTCACTAGCTCCTACGGTTTCGACTATTTCACCCTCTAGTGCGGCAACTGCTGCGCTAATCAGTCTGGTATGGTTGGCATTTGCTTCAGTCCAAACGGCGATAGCGATTTCACCTGTGTGGGCCAGCAACAATGCTCCGTCACCAGTGTGCAATGTCCAGTGCCCACTATCACCAAATCCCAATCCTTTGGCAATTTTTTCTCGGCCAACTATGGTTTCTCCAACCTGTTTTGCCAATTCATCGCCTTCCATAGGCAATTCACCTGCTGCATCAATTAACATGCCGGAATCTACCGCAATAGCGCCTCTTACTGTGACACTTTCAACCAACTTGGACAATACTACGGAAAGGTCTCTTGAAAGTAGGCGTTCTACTGAGTCCCCCTTGACCAATAGACCCTGTGCATCTGCTGGGTGCTCAAATGCTTCAGGGATAACTTCAGCGATAGCCCCAAGACCTGCCAAAGAGTAACTTTCTGCTTCATACCTGCACATGCCAGCACTTTCAATCTCTTGTAGTCGCAGTTTTGCCTCCGCGCCACCGAGCAATATCGAGGCTTTTTCACTTTCAGCAAGGTAACCGACAACTCGGCCGGCTCGAACGATTCTATGCCCAGCAGGCGTCTTGCGCTTGCCCACCCATGTGCTTATCACGCCGTAATCGAACGGTTGTATTACACCTTCTTTTACATCAATATCTTGTTCTACTGTAATGCCTTTTGGTAAATCAAACATAATATCACATCTGTGGGGTTGTCGCGATAATTCGACGGTTGCGATCAAGAGCGTGTCGCCATCTTGCTAGCCGGCCGCCCTGACCAGTGAGCACTACGATACGTTCTGGACAAGCAATGTCAATCATCATCCGATCATTGCCTTCACACCACACCTCATACAAGTTGCCAAGGCCGAGGGAGGTACACAGTTCATTAGCCATTTTTACAGTCGAGACCGCCTGGTCAATTGGTGGTGTCCTACCCTCACTGCCAACGCATGCCAGCAGTGCTCCACGCTCATCAAGTAGCATGGCTTGCTGAACCCCTTCTGTTCTAATCAAGCCAGCAAGAACGCGTTGCAACATAGTCGCTCAAAACGCTCGTGAGCGTTGTAGGCTTCAAGAAGTTTTGCGTTTTTTCCCCCCTACGGGGGGATTTAGTCGGTAAAATCGAATTTCCAACTGGCGATTATCCGAATTATGTCGCGGAGAAGCACTTGTCAAGTGATTTCCGCGCCCTCTCGTGCTGAAAATAATCCACATAATGGACGAGGTTTGGTAAAAAATTTTTCAATTGGAAATTTGATTTCGCAATTGGATAAATCTATACTTCAAGGGTTATAGATTAAACCGTTTTGAAAGCGATTAACTCAAACGAGAGTAGTAGATGGAATAAACATGGCAGACATCAATGCTGGTTTCGAGATACCTGCATGTGATGTTTGTGGTAAGCCTGCTGTAGTCGATCAGGCGTATTCAGGCAGGATCTTATGTGGAGAACACCTAGCAAAATCGATAAGGAAGAAAGTAGCAAAAGAATTGCGCAAGCAGTTGGTCTTACAAAAAGGGCAACACACTACGATCTTCGTTGCTATTTCAGGTGGAAAAGATTCCGCAGCACTACTAGAATTACTGGTAGACATAATCGGCGTGCGGCCAGACGTCACGATAATCGCCGGAACTGTCGATGAAGGCATCGATGGGTACCGCCCACCGTCACTGCAATGCGCTATTGATTTGTGTGAACGATTAGGTGTTGAATTCATCACAGTATCATACAAGCAGTTAGGATTTGAGGAGATGGACACTGTAGTCAAACTAATTCCCGGGATGACTAAGACAGATTCCAATGCTCCGAATATGCCTTGTTCTTATTGCGGAGTATTCAGGAGACAGGGTATTAATCATCTAGCTAAGAAGGTCAATGCCGACATTATGGCACTAGGCCATAATCTGGATGATATGGCACAAACAGTTCTAATGAATATGTCAAATGGTGACTTGGAAAGAACTCTAAGACTCGCACCTCATACAAACACACCAATCGATGGAATGCCGCCAAGAATCGTCCCGTTACGGTGGATTCCAGAGCAGGAGATACACCTGTACGCAGTTCACAAAAATCTCCCAATCCATCACGAGGAGTGCCCTCATGCTAGAGGTGCTTTGCGCTGGCGCCATAGAGAGATGGTTGCTACAATGGAAGCAGATGTCCCTGGCACTCGTCACGGATTGGTAAGGATGGCGGATAATGTCAAAGAGTTACGCAACCAAATCAATTTGCTTGGCGGGCAGGAGTTAAGACCGGACCCACCAAAGGAATGTCCTGTTTGTTTCTCGATGACCTCGAATGACCAATGTAAGGCATGCGAAATGCGAGAGATGGTCAGAAATGAGTTAGCAGGCTGATATTAGTCTTGACCAACTAATTTGTAATCATCAGAGAGTGGTGTTGCACCAGTCTCCATCGAGATAATCTGTCCATCTTTGAATCTCATGAATGACAAAACTGCCTCAGAAGTTGAACCGTTAGCAAAATGGACGATTGCGTGAGCAACACCGACTTCGCTATTTTCAAACAGAATTCGGTTTGCTTCTGACTTTGGAGTGCCTTCCCCACTGGCAAATCCTAGGATATCCGACTTGCTAAAGGTAATTCCACCAACATGCGGATTAAATACGCAGTCATCATGTATTATTGCTGCTAATGCTTCTGCGTCTCCGTTCTCCCAGGCTTCGTTATATGCTGTTATAATTGACATGGTGTTGCTAAAATTAAGTAGTGCTTAAACCACTCGCATGTTAAAACATCATAAGTTGTCTAGTAAGCCATTAGGTTAGGTGAATGGAAATGGTAAGCATGGCAGATGTTGAGAGTGCGCAGCAAGCGTGGGGGGACGGTATTGTGGCAATTGCCAATGCACACACGAATGATGGAGATTATGTTGGTATTGCTAGCAATCACGTCAATACACTATATGCTTACCAAATGGGTCCGGTGTTATTCAAGCCAACACTGGCAGCAATCGATCAGTTTCGTCCTACCTTCGATACTGCCTTATCTTATTTTGTCGCATCTAACAATGCCTGCCCTGAGGACAAGGGGTTTGCGATAAAAGGCTGGACAAATGTCAGATTCGAAAATTCCGATGTAATCATTGATGGTAAAACCGCCCTAGCAATGGGCAATTATTTCTTCACTGACCCAGGTGGGGTAGAAGTTAAGGTTGAGTATACCTTTGGCTACATCGAAGATGACCAAGGAAATTTGCGAATACAATTACATCATTCATCAATGCCCGCTGAGTCTAAATAACTAAATTCGCAGTGTAATAACTTGATATGCCAGTCAGTGGGTTGATTACGTGGATGACAAAAAACCGAGTTATTGGTACTCGTCCATGGTCAGTACTACCATTATTCTAATCGGAGGGTCGATCTCAATCATAACTCTCGTTATCGGATTAGAACAAGAAGGTTCTTGGGTAATTTCCAAAATAGGAGGTATGCTATTATGCCTAACACTAATTCTTTCAACAATTACCCAAATACGATATTTTTCGAGATTAGCTGATTGGCAAATGGCAAATAACAAATCAAATATTTGGGCGAAATTTAGGATGGGTGTAAATTCCCTAGCCATCTTCTTTTTAGCCGTTGTAATGCTACTAATCCCGTTTATTGGTTTGTAACCTATAACTAATTATTTTCAATAAATATCTCACGGTTATTATACAACTTAATTCATTGGTTTTGCAACTCATTTGAATGCCCGAATTTATCAACCTTAAGCGATTACAATCTCCCGTGGGACAAATGGCTGGAGGAGTTACTATCTTGCAGTTTGATGGGTTGAGTCAACCAATTAGTAATCACCCGCATAGAGGCTGTCGGAGGTATTGAAGTGTCAGTCAATATCAAACCAACTCAAACCGAAACCAATATAGATAATCGGATAGACCTTGCTATTGCGCTATTTAGCCAAGAAATATGGTGCTGGGGTCAGGACATTCTTAGGCCGGAAGGTAACTGGTTAATCGAACAAGGCTTTGAATTGATCAGGCCACCAGTGGAAGACAAGAAATTGAAAAATATCTACATCATTGAACCGGCTGAAGGCCGGCAGATTATGTTACGAGGTTTTGGTGTCATATACACTGATACCCGCTTTGGAAGTATATACCTCCCGCGGTACGAATTTATCCCCTATTACTCAGCATCCCATGAACTGGAAATCTTACCGTGGAATGTCGACTGCATCCCTGGATTTGCCCCTCCGTTTGGAGTACAAAGGCGATACAGTGCTTTGATGTTGCGCGAACTTATTCAGTGGATTGCTAATTATGAATCAAATATTCTACAGACATTGGGATACGACTACCGATTATCGACCCTAGAAGAATGGGACGACGGAAAGCGAGTGATAATCCCACCAGATGATATTTCACTTCAGTGGGAAAAATTGGTAGACGATGTCGATGAATTGATGCATTTTGCTGTGTATCAAACGTGAGTCTATTCGGACAACTCAACAATATTACAATCATTGAATCAGAGATTTACTCCGAAAAACAATAACATAACTCCAGCAATTATTGCAGGAATAGTTGTATGAATAGTTGCCCACAAGCTGGCTGCTTTATGTCGGACCAGTAATGGAAAAAGGGCGTCTCCGTCCTGGCTAATCGCATTAGCTGCTAACGCAGGGAATGAAATAATGTCCTTGGTATAGGCAGTGATGGCAATGATTTGCGGACCGCAACCGGGGATTAGACCTATGAAAGAGGCTGCCATAACCGCAATAAATCCATCACCGTAATTACTCATATCTTGCTCTGTAACTCCACTAAATAACATTCCAAATTCAAAGGCTAGATAGGCAATCATTACCCAAAAAGTAACGAAAGCGGTCTCACTTGCAGAATGAATCATCGTTTCACGCATCGAGTGCAATTTGTCTCCGATTGTTGCTTCAGTGTCGTCACCAATCCAATTCTTTTGTGCCACATACAATATTACTGACAGGCTGGTGCCAATTAATCCAGTCCAGGTTATTAGTCCATCAAGTGTTGCAGGATTGAAAGACAATTCTAGACTATAATCCGGGTCTTGCCCTGACCAGACAAGTAGCAGAACTGCAAATATTAACCCAATTATTGTTACACTCCACCATACTAGATACCCTTGGTGGAGGATTTTGTAACCTAAACCACCTGGCTCCTCTCGCGATAAATCATCAAGCAGTGATTCGTTATCAGGCGCCTGTGCTGGGGGTTCTTGACCGATTGTTGGCCCAAATCGGCCCAGTGGATTGCGGGGCGTTGTACCGGTCATATCAACCAGGTATCCCCACGAGACACCAGCAACAAACGAAATGGCGTGAACGGCAATCAAAGGAGCAACAAAGCTTGAATCCGTGATGGCAGCCCCGATCAAAACAAATGCTGAATCGCCAAGGGTAGCAATTAGTGTTGCCAATACTGTACCGTATGTAACGTATCCACGAGCATACATTGGCATCATAACAATTGCTCCGCCACATCCCGGTGTTAACCCCATCAAGGCCCCAATTATCGGCTGTAATTTTCGCTTTTTACGAATATATTCGACAAACCGTCCACTGGTGGCATACTGCAACCAACTGAACAGAAATACCATTGCAGCAACAAATACTGTAACCGCAAGAAACGCATCTCGCATACTCACAACCACTATTTCGACGACTTCGTCAAGTGTGGCCATGAGTAGGCGACTGGCTTCAAATCAATAAGTCTTAGTTGAACTATTGGTCTTGCATAACCTACTCTTCTTCAATATCGTTTGCCATCATCATTGCAACCGGCCTAGTTCTCTCATTTTCGTCAAGTATTAGTCGAGCGATGATAATAATTGGAGCACCGATGATTGCTCCGGCAATCCCCCAAACTTGAGAAAACAACATTACAGTCAACAATAACACAAACGGAGAAATACCGATTTTTGCTCCCGAAAGGTTTGGTTCAATCAATGAGCCAAACACTTGCTGATTGCCAACTAGCATGGCTAGCATTAGAGCCGCAGGTAATGGTTGTAGCATCACAAAGCCAATTATTACTGGTGGAATTGTGGCGAATAGTGCCCCAAGAATTGGAATAAAATCTAACAAAAAGCACAGAATACCAAACAGGAACCATCCGGGTAAGTCAAACCCAACCGGTGAGATGATGATCATCATCACCAGTGCTTGACCAGCACTGCAGGTCACTTTGGATACAACGTAGGCCGATATTGACTCCGTTGACTCATTAACTATTCGCTTGGCTCGATCGTATGAAGTAGGGAAAGCTGCGCCAAATCTCTTGGCTATTGTGTGCTCTTCAAGGACAATGAATAACAGGAAAATTATCACCGTAATCATAGTTCCAAAAAATCCCCCAAGCGAACCCAAAATAGCTAAGACGAAGGTCTCAATATTACTTGGTGAGGCGAGAGTAGCGACTAAATCAGCATCGGAAAGAATCGCTTCTAAGCCATAAATGTTGGAATCGGCATACTTTGCTCGTTTCTCTTCGAACGCAGCCGTGATATCTGGAACTTCATCAATGAATTCTGATAAGTTATCATACAGGAATATTGAGATGAAATATACTGAAATGATAAAAGTCAGAATGACAGTTCCGTAAGAAATGAAACGGTTACCGACTTTTTGATGGATATATTGCTCCGGTGGCTTGATCATAAAATACAGCAAAATAGCGATTGCTAAGGGCATCAATATTGGTTTCAAGTGAATTAACGCCAGATAGACAACTAGACCAACAATTGCGACACTAGCTGCAGTAGTACGTTTTGAATCGATGCCAACCTTAGACAACTCTTGCATAGGATGTGTTACACTACGCTTAATCTAAGGTTTGCCCCACCACACCAAGGTTATGTAGCAGTTTGCTGATGGTGCAGCAATAGCCAATAGGTCACAGGACGTTTTTGACTAACTCGTCAAGATTTTGGGTTCTACCACAATAGTGACAACGCAGTTCAAGAGGATCTCTCGACGTGACTTTCAACCGGTGTGGAAGTGGCTCACGTGGATTAGCAGTGATACAGTTTGACATAGTACATCTGACAACATTAACCACCTCATCGCCCAAATTAATGATCATCTTCTCAGCCACCGTATAGGCGCGGATTATTGCAACGTGTGCATCTGGTGCAACAAGTGCCAAACGGTCTAATTCTGCTTGGGTCAGTTCTCTGTCCTCGACTTTGATGATGTCTTTTGCACCCATTTTCTTCGAAGGTACATTCATCACCAACGAGACCGGTACAGAGGTTTTGTCATCGATTCCTAACATATCCAGAACCGTTAGAGCGTGACCTTGTGGTATATGATCAATAACAGTCCCATTTCGTATTGCAGTAACTCTCCTCATGCTGTGTTCGTTTGACATCATAATTCACTCCCTGATTTTTTTACATCTTTAGGCACCGAAACACCCAATAATTTGCATAGTAGTGCCATCCTTGCGACTACACCGTTGAATGCTTGTTCGAAATATCTTGCGTGTCTAGTATCATCGACAGACGGGTGTATTTCATCCACCCGTGGAAGGGGATGCATGATTATCATATTGGCCTTGACATCGCTCAAATGGTTGGTATGTAATTTGTACGCTCCGGCGACTTTTGCGTATTCATCTTCGTCAGAGAATCTCTCTTTTTGGATTCTAGTCATGTAGACGACATCCGCATCATTCATCATCGAATACAAATCTTCAGTTTCGGTTATGGTGGCACCGTGAGCCTGTAAGTCAGAGACAATCTCTGGCGGCATTCGCAGTAAATCTGGACTAGCAAAAATCAATTCGCAGTCAAACCTGGTCAATGCGTGAGATAGTGAATGAACTGTTCTACCGTACCTCAAGTCGCCAGCAAGAATAACTTTCAGACCCTCCAACTTCCCGTGAGCTTGCCTAATAGTAAACAAATCGAGCATTGTTTGCGTCGGGTGGTGACCAGCTCCGTCGCCGCCGTTGAGAATCGGTACTCTCGCTGAATCTTGAGCATATTGTGCAGCCCCCTGCCTTGGGTGACGCATGGCGATTATGTCGGTATATCCATCCACCATCTGAATGGTATCAAACAAGGTTTCGCCCTTGACAACAGATGAGGTTTTTACATCGCCTAGATTAACCACATCTCCGCCTAAACGCTTCATTGCGGTTTCAAATGACATGCGAGTTCTGGTACTTGGCTCAAAAAACAGATTGCCTAATATTCTGCCCTGTAACAGGGGCAGATACAGTTCTCCTCTTGCTACAGGGAGAAGCCTTTCTGCGTCATCAAGAATCTCGAGTATTTCCTCATTGGTCAAATCATCCATGGTTATTAGCCCACTCATAACAGTCCCTCCACACCCAACGGTAGCAACAATCTCATGAACATTGTCTTTCGAACTGAATTATTATTCGACCCTGATGTATCTCAGCGCATACTATATGTTTGAATCCATTAGTGGGCCATCATGGATGCTTGGGTGGATGTTGAAGGCGCAATCCAGGCGGCAATAAAGCAGCGTAAGGACAGGCTCGAGCGTTTGGTTACGGCATCTTCGGTGGTAATTCTAGTTGGAGCTATTTGGTTAGTCTGGCCTAGTTTATCTGCCGCAGCACAAGGTGAGGCGGGGCTGCTAAACGGCCTCGGTATGCCAATTTTAGTATTAATTTGGGGATTGCTTGTCCAAGATATTGGGCTAACTAACCCAAGTTCTAGAACCCGCATAGGTGCCTCCGCAACAATTGCTTGGCCCGTCTTGCTTATCATTGCAGTTAGAGAGGTTGAGGATTATGCTAGGGTTGACAATGTTGGACCGCTCCTTGTCGTATTTGCTGCATTAGCCTGTCTGTCATACTCGAAGACTGTGCTTACCGGAGGTTTAGACGTCCAAAGGTTTCGCGCTCTGATGACTGGAGTCGGGTTCATTGCTGCGTTTTCGATATTTGTTGGTAAAGTTCCTGCTCCCTATTCCACCGAGTGGATTAACTGCATTGTAGCATTAGCAGCAACAGGCTGTGCAACAGGCTACATTTGGATTGCGGGTGATGAACAAAAAGACTTACGCAAGCAATTCAGAAAACGCTTGAATAATTTAGAAGCACGAATCTTAATACTAAAAACCGAAAATGCTGCTGTCGATCAAGCTTCCAGTCTCATCATAACAGCACGAGAGGAAGGGCACGTCGATCCTGAATTAGGTATGCGGCTACTAGATGATGCGGAAGATGATATTGCGAGGTCACTATCACTTGCTGGTGATGTGCAGATTGTCAAAGAAGATGCCCGAACTTCCGTAATGGAGGCAGAAGCAATAGCACCACTGGTAAAGAAACCGCGCAAGTCATACGACATGGGGGTGCGGGAAATCGAGTTAGGCTCCCTTAGAGAAGGTGAGTTACTGTTTAGGCAAGCAAAAAAACGCGCCAATGAGGTGATTGAGTGGTGGGAAAAAGCAGAGCAAGCAATCTCAGAGGCAAGTCGCTTGCTCGAGGGAGAAAATGGTGAAAGCATCAATCATTTACATGAAATGCTGAGCGATGCAAGGAGCAAACTTGCGGCTGAGGCTCCGAAAAAAGCCTTTGAGTATGCGTTTGTGATCCCTGCCCAGTTGTCAGCTGGCAACGATGCATTAGACAGGGCTGCGTTAGCCATTAAGGAGGCTGAGCGGCAATTGAATCAAAGTGATGGACTGGACATTGACGAGCTGACTAATCGATTAAATAGCGCGATTTCTGCGCTGGAAGCAGGCAATGCAAGTCAAGCGGTTGGTTTGGCTGATGGTGTCGCACGAACCATCGAGGCAGAACGGGCAGCCATGGACGAAGTCAGGAGAGCTTTACGGCAGAAGAAAAAATTAGTCAATCAATTCGGGAATAAATCAGACATTAAATCATGGCAAAGCAAATTATCAGCCATTGAACAAGCTGCTGAAGCAAAGCAATGGACACATGCCGCAGTTTTACTGAATAGACTAACAACTGAATTAGACAAATCTGGCAAAGAATCTGAAGAGGCGGGAGAACTACTTGATTTCGTTATCCAGGAATGGAAGGTATTGCGTAATCAGTTGGAAGCGGCACTGATAAAAATCGATGACGAGGAGCGATTAAACTGTGAAGCATGTGTTGCAAGTGCACAGGAGGCGCTGGAAAAGGGCGAGGTTGAACAGTGTCTAACCCTGCTATCAAAG
>DAUW01000020.1:20280-31064 GCA_002505355.1 Euryarchaeota archaeon UBA229
TCGACCAATACATCACCTTGTTGAACCTGATCACCAACTGAGTAATTGACTCTCGATACAACACCCGATTTAGCCGCAATAATTCGATGTTCCATTTTCATAGCCTCCATAACTAAGAGCAAATCACCTAACTCCACCGATTGACCGTTTGTTACCCTTACGTCGAGAATTTTTCCAGGCATTGGGGCCGTCATCCCTTGATCAGCATCGTTGTCTTGTGACCCGGGTTCTAATTTGTCCAAACAGAAAACTTGGCCATTGAAATGAACCCACCATGTATCACCAACTTTGGCTGAATGAGCAAAATTTACCGTGCCGTGTGCATCTGAGAGCAAAATTCTGCCATCCATTGTAATCTGTGCGATATACTCTCCAAGTATCCATTTGTCACCATCCTTGGCAAGGGTAACCTCCACCTTGTCACCATCAACCTTGAACTCATGTTGCATCATGGATACCTCCGATTAAGAGTTCCGAACGGGCTAACTGGTCCGTCATTTGTCGCAGTTAGGATTGATTCTGCTTTGTGGAGACCAGCACTCTCACTGACTGCTGCCACCATCAATGCGGCGTCAAGTGATGCTGCAGAGTATTCTGGCTGCCAGCCATCGGGCCACACCCTTTCGATTAACATGGTATCAGTCCTGCCAGAAACAACATCCCGCTGATCACACAACTCTCGCAAGAATCGTATGTTGGTCGTTGTACCAAGCACGACAAACTCATCTAATGCCCTGCGCATACGTTGCAGTGCTTCGGTTCGAGAGGGGGCCCAAACGATTAATTTAGCGAGCATTGGGTCGTAATTGGGCGTTACCAAATCGCCTTCTCTTACCCCAGTGTCAAGTCTAATACCTGGCCCAGTGGGGGGCCTGAATACCGCAAGCGGACCAATTGCCGGCAGGAAGTTATTACTTGCATCCTCAGCATACAATCTTACCTCGATCGAGTGGCCACGAATCATCAACTCTCCACAACTCATCGGTTCACCCGATGCGATTCTAAGTTGTTCTCTAACCAGATCAACCCCCGTTACCATTTCTGTTACGGGATGTTCAACTTGGATTCTAGTATTCATCTCAAGGAAAAAGAATTCACCGTTGGAGGCCAGTAAGAATTCCACCGTTCCTGCTCCGACATAGTCAACTGCTTCGGCGGCCAGTACTGCTGCCTGGCCCATCCTAGCACGCAATCCGTCGGTCATCACAGGACACGGTGATTCCTCGAAGACTTTTTGATGGCGTCTTTGGACACTGCATTCTCGCTCTCCGAGGTGGATTGTTCGGCCGTGCTTATCAGCGAGAATCTGCATTTCAACATGTTTAGAGCCTGTTAACAATCGCTCTACATACACTCGCCCGTCCCCAAACGCAGCGATTGCTTCTCTACGGGCTCCTTTAATGGCCTCAACAAGGTCTGCAGGCTGTTCAACCTTCCTCATACCTTTGCCCCCACCACCCGATGACGCTTTCAAAAGCAGCGGATACCCTACTCGTTGGCTAGCCGATTCAATCGCAGAGATCATAGAATCTTCATCTTCCGAATCAATCTCTTCACCGGGTATTACAGGGACACCTGCAGCCTTCATAGTTAACCTCGCAGTCATCTTATCGCCCATCATCTCAATTGCCTTAGGTGATGGTCCTATCCAATTAATTCCAGCATCAATAACGGCTTGAGCGAAATCAGCACGTTCCGATAAAAATCCGAAACCAGGGTGGATTGCATCGGCACCAACTTTTGCCGCAATATCGAGAATTTGCGCTTGATTGAGATATGTCTCAGCGATTGTTTCACCTTCCAGTGGTACAGCAATTGTCGCTAATTCAGTAAACATCGAACCGGCATCATTCTCAGCGTAGATTGCAACAGAATCTAATCCTGCTTCACGGCACGCTCTGAGGATTCTGCAGGCTATCTCGCCACGATTTGCAACCAGCACAGTGTTTATCATAAAATCACCAGATCAAGATTTCCAATTAGCTTCACGCTTATCTAGAAATGATGAAAGTCCTTCTTGGCCTTCTTTTGAACCACGCATCTTGCTCGTGAAGTCTAGTGTGTAAAGCCTTAGTTCTTCATCTGTTCCAGTCCAGCGATCAAAGCCTAGAGTCAGTTCTTTAGCTAGAGTGACGGCACACGGGCCAGAGCTCATAACTTCAGAAATGAGGTTCTGTACGGATTCGGTCATTTCCGTTGCAGAGTTAACAACCTGTTCAATAAAACCAGTACGCAGAGCCTCTGCAGCGTCGATTCGACTAGCCTGCATCGCTAACCTACGGAAGCATGCGGAGCCTAGACGACGGTAGACATAAGGTCCAATCACTGCGGGTAGTATGCCTAGTTTGCCTTCTGACAGAGCAATCTTGACATTTTCTGTTGCTATCACATGGTCAAGACAAGCAACGAGTCCAGCACCGCCACCAAGAGCCACTCCGCTTATGGCACCAATAGTGAAGCATGGATGAGACCACAAGCCGTTGAAAAGGCGATCCAAGCGTTCCGAGTCACGGCGGTTTTCTTCAGGACTGTTTGCGCCAGCATCCCGCATCATATTGATATCTGCGCCGGCACAGAAATGTTTACCCGCACCACTCAAGACAATAACCCTGAGGTGGGGATTACCGTCTTTATCGCTGAGTTCCCCGGTTTGGCCAGCGCTTTTCATTGCAGTCCACTCAAATACCTCGCACAATTCGTTAATCATCTGGACATTCATCGCGTTGTACTTTGCTTCACGATTTAGTGTAACGTAACATACTGGGCCCTTGATAGAAATCGATACTAATTCTGTTGCGGGGGGCGAGTCACGTTTTTTCATAAATAAAACTCCAATTGTAAATTCAAATTTCTAATTGATAAATTACATCCTAAACACGCCAAATCGATCTTGTGGTAACGGCGCGTTGCGTGCGGCCGCAATGCACAAGCCCAATACATCACGTGTATCTCTAGGATCAATAATTCCGTCATCCCATAAGCGAGCGGTTGAGTAGTAGGGGCTACCCTCTGTCTCATACTTATCGAGGATTGGCTGTCTAAAACGTTCCAACTCGTCATCAGCCATTGGTGGCAGTCCTTCTCTTGCTCGTTGATCTTGTTTGACTGTTGCTAACACGTCAGCCGCCTGTGGACCTCCCATAACTGAAATCCTGCTGTTTGGCCACATAAACAAAAATCTCGGATCGTAGGCTCTTCCACACATGCCATAGTTTCCTGCCCCGTGTGAACCGCCAATTATTACGGTGAACTTCGGAACATTAACACATGAAACCGCGGTGACTAATTTTGCACCGTCTTTGGCAATGCCTCCCGCTTCGTATGCTTTTCCGACCATGAAGCCAGTAATATTCTGTAAAAACACCAGTGGTATACCTCTCTGACCACATAGCTCGACGAAATGGGCCCCCTTCATTGATGATTCTGAGAATAATATACCGTTGTTAGCGACAATCCCTACTTTGTGGCCGTGAATATGAGCAAAACCACAGACCAACGTGGTCCCATAACGGGCTTTGAATTCATGGAATCTTGAGCCGTCAACAATTCTACTGATAATTTCCTTTATGTCGACCGGGGTTCGGTTATCCGTCGGAATCAATCCGAGTAAATCTTCAACATCGTGGGCAGGCTCTTCTGGCACTTCTCCTGCAGCTGGGGTGAGTTCTCTAGGACCTAAATTTTCGATGATGTTTCTAACTAATCTCAGGGCTTCTGGCTCGTCTTCAGCAAAGTGGTCTGCTACGCCAGATTGAGCAGTATGGACATCGGCTCCACCCAATTCTTCTGCTGTCACCTCCTCACCGGTTGCTGCTTTGACAAGAGGGGGCCCGGCAAGGAAAATCGTCCCGTTGCCCTTGACAATTATCGATTCATCTGACATCGCCGGGACATAAGCCCCACCTGCTGTACATGAACCTAGAACTGCAGCAATTTGTGGTATCGAATCTCCAGACATCCTGGCCTGATTTCTGAAAATGCGCCCGAAATGGCCGATATCTGGAAACACTTCGTCCTGCATCGGCAAAAATGCTCCGCCTGAATCAACCAAATAGATGCATGGGAGGTGATTCTCATGGGCGACCGTTTGGGCTCGGATATGTTTCTTGACCGTCATGGGATAATATGAGCCTCCTTTGACCGTTGCGTCATTAGCAACAAAGAGGCATTCTCGGCCATGAACCATCCCGACTCCAGTTACTATGCCGGCACTGTGAGCCCTGCCATCATACAGATTGTATGCCGCAAGTGGTGACAATTCAAGGAATGCTGTTCCGGGATCAATTATGCGCTCAATTCTCTCTCTAGGCAGTAATTTGCCACGATTACGATGACGCTCGACATATTTACCACCACCTCCATTAGATGCTACATCTAAACGTTCACGTAGTGCAGAAATAAGCGCAATGTTGTGATCTTTCCGTGTTTGATACTCTGGATCAGCCCGATTTACCCTAGTTGGCAATCTGTCCATAGTACCCCTCATAACGACGCAACACGACTCGACATTTAACGGTTCAAGTTCGTTTCTCAAACATCAAGTGTAAGCCTGCCGATATCTCTCAAGCCTGGAGCTAATCCGACAATTAGAACAGCTAGCACAATCAACATACGGAGGTGTATTTGTCGGCGCTCGACTCGCATTTCGACAAATAGCCAAACTATTGCCGCCACAAGGCCTGCCTTAACTATAGCAAACAACCATGCTCCAGGTGGGTTTGCCGATTCCATTAATGGCTCGATACCAAAAGAGTCTGCAATTCCAATACCAAACTGGATTACTGCGTCACTGACTGGGTGTTTCTCACCATAGCCAAATAAGTCAATTCCCACCATAGTAGCAAATCCATCACATAGCTGCCCAAAGACCATTGCGAGAACCATCGGATTGGCCATTAGTGCCTTACGTGACAACTGTTCGACTGGGTGTTGCGATACTTTTTCGCCAGCGTCTTCCCATGATTTTAGAGTGATGCCAGCTGGTAAAACTCCGGGTTGATAATTGGTCAATTTTATGTGCCTGGCATCGTCTCTGCCGTAACGATACAAAAAGGTGCAAACCAGTGCTGGGAGCCCAAGCACAATCAGTGCCGGCCACAATGGTTGTGATTCTACTAACCTACCACTTTCTTGTTGCCACGGTGACGCAATAAATTGGAACCAGTGGAATACTCCGAGTACTGATGCGGCGCTGCCAAACGCAATCAAGCCCCTGGTTAGCGCAGGCCAATCTGCTGTACGCACTATCAAGAAAAACAAGCAATACAGTGCGGTTGGAAAGCTTAGAATAATCCAAAACATCTTGATATCGGGATGGGTTGAGTAACTCGGCTGGTACAACAGACTCCAATGAAGGAATAATAGCAGTCCCAACGTGATGAATAGCACTGTCCGGCTTTTCTCTCGGTCACTATCTTCCGTTGAACCATCCCACTTACTAGCAAGTTTGTGAGCAACAAAACCGGTTAAGACCAACCATATGGCGAGATGAATATGTATTATTGGTGAAATTAACAGCCAGTCGATATCTGAATTAAAGAAATCAGAATCCTCCAAAACACGTAATACTGGAGCTAGAATTACCCACGAAATTAGTGCATACATCATACGGTCATCAGCAGGTAGACTCATCTTTCTAAAAATGGCCTGTAGAATCATGACACAGAAAAGGACTGTCGTGGCATAAAGAGCGGTATTTTCTGGTGAATAACCAGCATCGCCTGCTGAACCTGCGTCTTTGACAATTGGGTCCCAAACTACCGGTTTCAAGCCATCAGTCCAAAACAATTCATTGGCGAAAATAAGTCCGAATGATACGATGGTTAATACTGCTACAGCAAACCAGATTGCCACCTTTTCTAGTGGTGAATATATTGCTGAATCGAGTGACCTTGGCTCATCATTGAACAGCGCCTCAATCTCAGCTGCTGTTACCATGAAGCACACCAACTACCCATAATTGATGAATATTAGGTTGGTGCAATGTTGCAGATCACTCTTCTTCGCCATCTTCGAGACGGGCGATTAATTCAGCTTTCTTGCCGCCCACCGGAAGGCCTTTTGCCTTCAATCGCTCTTTTAGATCTGCCACGGAAAGTTTGGATAGGTCTTCACCACCATCTGCATCATCAGCATCTAGGTCAGGAATAACTCTGGGTTCGTGGACTTCAACAAATGAAATCTTGCCGCACTCAACAGCGTCCCTTATCATGGTCACAAGGCGGAATTTTAGCATGGCCGCATTGGTATCAAACAGCATTGCTTGTGGCAAAACTATCGACAAGTCGTCACCTTTGAATGAAACCTCAAAGCCCGAATGACCGGAGTTAGATTCCAGCAAGCCCGTAACCTTATCTTCCTTGCCTTTCACTTCTTTGACAACAGTAAATACATACTTCAGAGTTTTACCTGACATTGGGTGATTGTAATCGATACGCGCCCGACCAGCTGCCAGATAAGACAAATATCCTTGACGACCGTTGATGTTAACCGGTGCACCAAGATACAATGAGTTGGGGTCTTGGACCGCTCTGCGTAACTTATCAATACTGATTGTTTCAACCAGCGAGGAATCTTTCTCACCGTATGCATCGGCGGGTGGAATCTCAACATTGATTTCCTTGCCTACCTTTGCGTCTTTGAGAGCTGCTTCGAAACCTGGAATTAGGTTGCCGCTGCCAACCACACATACCATTGGTGAGTAGTTTCTGCCCTCTTGATGCATCTCATGCTCTTTGGCAATCTCCTCTCTTGTTGTTTCAATCAAGTCACCAGTTTCTCCGCTGAATAAGTCGTAATCGACATGAATTATTGCACCATCTTCCATGATATTTCCTCCATTAGGGATATTCGCCCGACTGACCTCCCCTTCATAATATGTCGGTTAAAAAAAGGGTTATTCCTCTTCGAATAGATTTTGGTTTTTTGTGTTCAGTTGCTTGATTTTGTAAATTCCACTGTAAGTTACGCCCAACATACCGAGCATCATCAATGACCACCCAAGCCACACTAAATGCGAGGCTGGCAAATCGTAAATGGTGACTCTAACCAGGTTAACTGATTCCAACCCGTTGGAAGAGGTTTGTTGCATCAAACCTTGTGCTTGTGTTCCGTCAAAAATAAACACCATATCCCCCGACCAGCGTGATAATACGTCAACTTCCGACCGCGCCGTGCCAGTACGATCGAATCTCAACATACCTGGTTCAACAACTCCAATTTCATCAAAGTCGCCGTCCTGATAATCATAAACAGTTATTTTTGCACCAACAAAGCCGTCCCCAACCTCTAAGTTATCTTCTGTTGCAATGAGCTCGGTGAATTCGAAACCGTAATTGCCGTCGATAATGATTTCATCTTTAACTAGGGTAATTCGGTGACTTGCATCTCCTCTATCTACCAGTACAGTGGTAGTGATGTGGCCAATCAGCAAAAGCACCAAGCCAAGGTGAACTAAGTGAGCATTGACTGGGATTCGAAGCCAGAATTTCTGCTTGGTGGACTTGGTGATTTGCTGCTTGACCTCAAAGACCAGAGGTCCAACCAGTAGCAATAACATCGGAAATGAAATCCATGCAATAACACCCCTATTGATGTAGTCAGACAAGGCTGTAGATGAGTCACCGCCCAAGGTGTCAGAGAAGAATATCGCCATGTACAGCGAAAATGACAGCACAGCCAACAACACGTAAACCGTATTTTGAGGATTCGCCTTCCGACGTGTGTATGTCAACATCGCTGCTGCAAACCCGAGTAAAAACGGGGCGCCATACAACTCATGAGCATCAAAATTAATCGTATCGATACTCTCCAGCAATATGACTAGAGTTAACACAAGATAGAGACTGACTAACATTACCGATGACCACAAAGCGAGCCGATTAAGCCGCGATTTTGTCATCCAGGTATCTGACTTCTTGGTTTCATCCTCCTCCATCAAGAAAGGCGCAATAAAGACCAGAATGACCACAGCAGCGGTGATAATCCCGATCATTCCCGACCATGCCCCAGCCAGACCAAGCATTATACCTAAACTAGCCCAAATCCACTCCTTTGATGCGTTGTCTGAGTAGTACATCGGAGTGAAGAAGACAATAAACAGCATGACAAAAAATGCCTTTGGTACCAGTAAATAAACAGCAACTGGTAAGACAATTATACTTGGCAATAATTTACCTGAATGAAAGTTCCAACCTTCTGAGTTTCTAACTACATTCGGGTTAGAGAGTTTATCTAAGCCTACAAAACAAATTAGTAATCCAAATATTACCGGATTAGGAATCCAATGATACAGATCTGCACCGAAGAAAATCGCTAGCCCTGCGCCGATTGTTGGAATCAACAAAATTAGTGCAGAATTTGGTGATGGTCGTGCATGATATGCTCTCCTGTTTAGCATTAGCCATGACCCAACCATCAACAGGATAAACATCAGATAGGTCATAATTTCAACCCCTGCTAAAGCATCGCTCTTCAGCAACATCATTCGAGAGAATGCATCGTCAGGCGCAGAGCCGGTATCTGAAATAACGAACGTGTGTACTGATGAGGCCCAAACTCCGCCAGCCCTGGTCACTAAAGTTGCGAATAATGCTAATGCACCCACCACTAAACCAGCACCAATCCAACCGTTATCTGTAACCTTTCCGGGCCTTGTTCGCATGTGAGATAAACCGACTAAAGCCAACCAAGGCAGGAAAGACCCGGTCTCCACAGGATCCCATGCCCAGTACCCACCCCAATCAAGGATTAGATATGCCCACAGGCCTCCAAGTCCTATGCCGACTGTAGTTACCAACAAACCAGGGCGAACTAGAGTTAGAATTCTAGTCTCGATATCGGTGGTTTCATGGGTAAATATGGCAGCGAGTGAGACTGCAGCAATAAAAATACAAAATGAGTAAGCAAGAAAGATAATCGGTGGGTGAATTATCATCAAATTGGTTTGCAGCAGTTCATTTAGCCCCGAGCCAACAAAGAAGTTTGGAGTTGGTTTGAAAGGGTTAAGAACCAGAGCAATAAACAACAAAGTAAGCGAAAATCCGTACATTACACGCTGGCGAAAGTTACGCGATATATTCGACTCACTAGATTTACCAACAATTGGTTTCCGCCACAACCAAGCGAGTAATGATAACCAAACAACCCACATTAAAATCGGTCCTTCCCGCGCTGCCCAAGTTGCGGCAAACCGATACTTCATTGGTAGAGATTCTCCACCAAATGCGGCAACATACTGTATTGAAGTATCATTGACAATAAATCTGCTAACCAAGGTAAAGAAAGGCAAAGCCAGTAACAGGTGTGCCAGCAGAGCTGTTGGCTTTGACCGCTCATGCATGTCAGGTTTGGCCATCAACACAACTGCGGCGAGACATGCCGTCCACAGTGTTGCCTCCCACATAGACTGCACTACCCCCGGATAATGATGGATTTATCTCTCGTAAGAATCTGTGGATAAACTGGATTACCAACCGAAGTGCTTGGCTCTGCTATAGCCAAATGAAAGCAACACTGAGATGACTTTCTTAGTCAGCAGGACCGGTTTACGAACGAGAATCCGTAGCCCAATTCCCAATTTTTGCAGCGGCGACATGTTACCGAGTTCATCTGGCAAACACCTCGCCATGATTGACATCTCCTCGTCTGTTAGCTCATACAATGCTGTCTTACCTTTGAGTATTTTGTGATATGGCGGAAATTTTTCTTTCCACGCCGTTTCGTAATCCATCAGCGCTTGCTGAGATAAATCACCAGATGCTATTGCTTTAGCAATGACGCCAGCAGCCTCCCTGCCAGACCATAAAGCCAAATGAGAGCCCCCTTCGAATAACGGAGATGTAAAACCTGCTGCATCACCAACTAAAATCACTCCATCATCAACGGTTACATCTCTAGGCCCCGAGATCGGTATGGTTCCGCCAAATGGACGAACCTTGACTGACTCGTCCCGCCACTGTGGATTTACCACCGGTTTCCCGTCAAGGTAAGTATCTTGAATAAATTTGTCAAGATACTTGATTGCCCCTTTTTTGTCAGTTGTAACTAGGCCTACATTGGCTCTTGCGCCCTTTTTTGGGATCATCCAAACATAACCATGAGGGGAATACTGTGGCCAGAGATAAAAATCAAGATAGCCGTCATTTTCAACCTCAGTCATTTCATATTGAAAACCGGCAATGACTTCCACGGAAGTCCCCATGTCAAGTAATTTTGATGATGCTCCAGCAACACCTGATGCATCAATAACCGCTTTACAGAATATTGGAAATTCTCCACCTTTGCCGTCAATTTTCCAATTGGTAAATTGATTTTTGCTATTGTAAATTCGCTCCATAGAACTGACTTTGTGGCCCAAATGTAATTTTGAGCCCAATTTTCCAGCCTCATCCATCAACCATTGCTCAAATAGGTGCTTTTCTAAAACATATCCCGGTTCAGTCAGTAACTTTTCGGTTCCATCAGGGAATATTACCCTAATTCCCTTGACGTCAAGGGCTTTGACATGCTCCGGTATGTCTAAGTCAAGATTTTGCACTGCTAGATCCGACAAGCATTCGCCGCAGTGAACTGGAACCCCTACTGCAGGATCCGCTTCAACGACTACGGTTTTCAAACCTGCTCGAGCGCAGTGTATGGCCGCAGAGCCACCGCCAGGGCCGGCTCCGATGACCAAAACATCGACCATATCGTTTTCATCTGCCATGATGGCGCTAAGGTAAATCAGTCCATCAATGAAGCGGTTAAGTTGTTGTGGAACACTACGCAGGTTCAAAGGTATAATC
>DAUW01000129.1:0-2238 GCA_002505355.1 Euryarchaeota archaeon UBA229
GCTGGGCGGGACCTGGAAAGTCTAGGCTACGCACTGTGGGACTAGTTGCTAATGGAGTAAAAGTTACCATCGACACAGATGCATGGGATGACCCAGACCGAGCCGATGAGGGAGAAATTATTGTCCATGGTCCCAACGTCATGAAGGGTTACTGGAATAATGAAGCCGCAACCAATGAAGTGATAATTGAGCCAGGCGTATTCAGGACTGGAGACCTAGGCAAACTAGACAAAGATGGCTACTTAGCGATCACCGGTCGTGTCAAGAGTCAGTTCAAACTCGAAAATGGCAAATATGTTTCACCGGCGCCACTTGAGGAAAACCTCAAACTTTCCCCACTGGTTGAGCAAGCCGTTCTTGACGGTCGCAACATGAAGAATACCTACCTCATTGTTCATCCAAACATGGAAGCCATGAAAGCTGCAATGAACGGTGCTGGAGTGGACACATCTGGCAGTGATGCAGATATTTGTGGACGCCAGTCAACGCGAGACTGGTTGCTTGGAGAATTAAAAGCAAATAACATGACTGCACCTGCCTGGAAGGGCTATGAAGTTGCAGCCCACTTAATCTTAGATCCTGTCGAATGGACCACTGATAACGACATGATGACTCCGTCATTGAAGGTCAAACTGCGTAACTTGCTGTCTCATCATGAGGCTGAGATTGCCAAACTCCAAGGCTGAGTTTCGATAAATGAGCGGCTTTCGCTTAGTTTAAACCATCCACTAAGTTCCATAAGTTTATATTAGTCGCCAACTAGTTTATAAACCGTCACTTGGTTATTATATCAAATGACTATAGATGCTGCGTCAAAAATATCTAATGCTGAAACACAGATTTTGGCACAAAAGAAATCCGCACCATCTCTAATTTATCGAACCCTGCAAAAACCACTCGGCGTTGGCATAGTAGTCGGCACCATCACTGGGTTCTCTAACTCGTTGATACTTGGACTACCACTGTTTTCATCCATCGCAATTGGGGGTGTGCTTGGACTATCTGTGTGTTTATTTGGCTGTCCGGGAATGATGCGTGGCCAAATTGCTGCACGCCGTGAACTTGAGAAACAGCGTCGCGCTGACCGAGCACGACGGCAACGCATCATCAAGGCATTTACTGCCTTTGACTAAGTCATTGAAGGACTTGGTTTATCAATTGGTAATCAGCCGATAGGTTCGGTGATAATATGGTCAGGGAGTTGATTACCGTTGATGGTGTCGACCGAAGTTTCGGACCTGTGGATGTCCTCAAAGACATCAACATGATTGTTAATGATGGTGACAGAATCGGCATTGTTGGTCATAATGGAGCAGGTAAAACCACCCTACTAAACACTATCAGCGAGCAAAAACAGGATGTTGGCGAAATCGATTTTGCCCCCGGAATACGCATCGCTTATCTCACGCAAATCCGCGACATTGAATCTGATTCTACCATTGAAGAGGAATTAGGTCGCAAGGGTCGTCAATTCCAAGAGCTGGAAGAAGAGATTGCCGGAATTGAAACGCAAATGATCGACCCGTCATTCTACGATGGTGATTGGGAACCAATCATGGAACGCTACAGTGAATTGCAACAGATGTTAGCCAGTAGCGGCGGTGGTAATGTTGCTGGCATAGCCAAGGGTATTCTCGAGCGCTTGGGCCTTGACAAACACCCTATGGAGATGAAGGTCAATGCACTATCCGGTGGTGAAAAAGCCAAACTCGCCCTTGCCCGACAATTGGTTGGTCTTGCTGGAGTCGATGTGATTTTCCTCGACGAGCCGACCAACCATCTAGATATTCAGACAACGGAATGGCTTGAAGCGTTTCTCAAGGATTTCAAAGGTGCCCAATTAATTGTTTCCCACGACCGCTACTTCCTTGATCAAGTCTGCACCAGAATAGTCGAAGTTGACAATTTAAGAGCATGGCCTTGGAAAGGCAATTATTCACAATTCATCAAACAGAAGGTTGCCAGCGAAGCTTCACTAGCTGACCGAATTAAAACCATGGAGAAGAAAATGCAGTCAACTACCGGCGCACTTCAGCAAATGAAGCGGGCCAATAAGTATGACAAATCTATCTCTGCTAAGCATAAGATGCTTGAACGCTACCAACAAGAACTCAAGGCTCTCAAAGCCAGGGTGCCCAAGAAGCGCAAACCACTGATTCTCAAACTAGAAGCTACTGATAAAGCCAGCATGGACGTATTGCAAATTGACGGCGGTTCCAAGCGCTTCGATGGTCTTGA
>DAUW01000129.1:2626-5227 GCA_002505355.1 Euryarchaeota archaeon UBA229
AACGGTCAAGGAAAAACCACACTGCTTAAGATAATCAATGGTGAATTAAAACTGGATTCGGGTAAACGCGACCTTGCTCCCGGTTGCCAAATCGGCTACTTCCATCAAGACCACGCAACTCTTGATTTCAATCTCAATCCAGTTCAACAAATCGAAGTGTTGAGACCTGATTTCCAATACGGAGATATCCGTGCGGCCTTAGGTAGATTCCAATTTTCCAGTGACCAAGTCAAGACCAAATTATCCCAATTATCTGGCGGCGAACGTGCCAGAGTAGCCTTACTAAAACTTCTCCTTGAGGAGAACAATCTACTGCTGATGGATGAGCCAACCAACCACCTGGATATGGATTCCAAAGATACCCTAGAGGAAGCACTGCTAAACTACGAAGGCTCCCTGGTTACAGTGTCACATGACCGTTGGTTCCTCGACCAAGTCGTCAATCGAATCTGGGAATTACAAGACGGAGTTGTAACGGTGTACTACGGCAATTATACTGACTATGTTAGAGCCAAGAAAGGTCTACCACCACTAGCTGATGGCGAAGTTTCAGAAGTCTAAATTTTCGCCGGCAAGGGTTGAATTGATGAACTGCAGGGGGCTCGAAGCATCATGGCCGAAGAGGAACCAGTGTTCGAAACAACCACTGGTCCACCGCGTATTATCACCGCGGCATCACTCTTTGATGGTCATGATGCGGCAATTAACGTGATGCGCCGACTGATTCAGTCTGCTGGTGCAGAAGTAATTCATCTCGGTCATGACCAATCTGCTAAAGCCGTAGTTGATTGTGCAATCCAAGAAGATGCACATGGCGTGGCATTAACCTCCTACCAGGGTGGTCACGTTGAATATTTCACCTACATTCGTCAATTATTAGATGAGGCTGGCTGCGAGCACATTCGCATCTTTGGCGGTGGTGGGGGAACCATTACCCCACCAGAAATCAAGACTCTACACGAATCTGGCATTTCGAAGATATACTCACCAGATGACGGTCGAACAATGGGATTAATGGGGATGATTCACCATTTGATGGGTATTGCCAGCGAAGTTGATTTGATCGACCCTGACAGAATTGCTAGCCTTAGTGGGCCAGTAACGCCAGATGATACCGCCAAAGTTGGTTTGCTACTGACAATGAGTGAAAGTGCTGACGAGAAAACCTTCAAATCTACACTACAAAAATGTCGTTCCTCAGAAAAAGAAGTCCCAGTAATCGGTTTTACCGGAACCGGTGGTGCAGGAAAATCAAGCCTGCTCGATGAGTTAATGCTGAGAATACTACGAGATAATCCGGGCAAAAAAGTCTGCCTGTTATGTGTCGATCCAACTCGTAAACGAACCGGTGGAGCCCTACTGGGTGACCGGATTAGAATGAATTCACTGTCCAACAGTGACCTCTACATGCGCAGTCTTGCCAGTCGCGGCTCGGGCAGTGAGATATCTGCTAACCTTCATCGAGCGATCGACGTTGCTAAGGCAGTAGGTTTTGACCTAATCTTTTGCGAAACCAGCGGGATTGGCCAAGGTAGCGATGCGATAACCACCGTTGCCGACCACTCGATGTATGTCATGACGGCAGAATTTGGTGCTCACACGCAGCTGGAAAAGATCGAGATGCTCGATGTCGCTGATGTTGTCGTTCTAAACAAATACGAAAAGCGTGGCAGCGAGGATGCACTTAGAGCGATTCGCAAACAGGTACGTCGTAACCGCAACAAGTTCGATGTTGCGGATGAAGAACTACCAGTCGTAGCAACAATTGCTAGCCAATTTGCTGATGGGGGAGTTGACCGTCTGTGGGGTAAGGTCGCCAAATTAGTCGGTTTTGAAGCAAGTTTGCCAACCGATGCAATGGGCGAAAGAAAAGGTGTAATTCCAGCAGAACGAGTCCACTACCTCTCTGAAATTGCGGCAACTGTGCGTGATTATCACAACATAAATTCTGAGATGAGCGAAAAATTACGTTTGTGTCAGCACCTTGAAACTGCAGCCAATAATGCCAGCGAGCGAGGCTCTAAAGCGGTCGCAAAAGACCTGCAAGAGCAAATCGATGAACTACTCGAAGAGATTGGTGATGCTCGTAATGCACTAGCAGAATTCCGCCAATTAGCCAAAGAATACTCAAGTGGCGAATATACCTATCACGTGCGAGGTAAGCCGTTTACTGTGCAAACAACCACTGAATCCTTAGCACACTCCAATATTCCACGAGTCTCTCTGCCGACATTTGCCGATGATGGTGAACTACATGCTTGGATGATGCGAGAGAATGCTCCAGGTCATTTCCCTTATACTGCAGGCGTATTTCCATTCAAGCGAACTGACGAACTATCAGCAAGAATGTTTGCTGGAGAAGGTGGACCTGAGCGGACCAACCGCAGATTCCACTACTTATCACAAGGCCAAGACTATGTTAGATTGTCAACTGCTTTTGACTCTGTAACTTTGTATGGCAGAGACCCAGCAGAACGCCCGGATATTTGGGGCAAGGTCGGTAACTCCGGAGTAAGTATTGCAACCTGTGATGATGCTAAGCGATTGTATTCTGGTTTCGATTTGTGTAATCCAAACACCTCAGTCAGTATGACCATCAAT
>DAUW01000125.1 GCA_002505355.1 Euryarchaeota archaeon UBA229
ATGTGGGGGCGAGACATCAACGTCCGCGTGTAGGAACCATAAAGCCGCTCTCGCCGCTCCAAGGCGTTCAGCCCACCATAAAGACGATTTGTGGTACAGGGTACGCCTAGCTCCCCACCTATCCCGACATCCCGTCGACTGATTGGTATTTATACGGAGCGGTGCGTGAAACTATTCTTCATACTTCGATGGGCACGATGTTTTAATGATCTCAGCCTCAAATACGTATTGTGAATCAATTAACCTAAGCTTACCTTTGGCATATACGGTTCGGTTGTCATCGAGACCATTTGATACTGATGCATCAACAAAATCAACCAGAATCTCACTTTCGATTCCATGTAGAACAAAGGTCATGCTTTCGTTATTGATTGTCCCATCCGAAACCTCGCCCCTTATAGCAAAATCCTCATCAACATAACTGCTCGGTGTTGACATAACTTCGTCAACGGTCCGGGTCGGTTCTGGGGATTGTAAGATAATAGCACCAAGGATAACCAAGGTTAGCAAACCCCCAGTGATTAGTAGTCTAACACGCCGAGTAAACATTCAATTAGACCCCTTATGCATTAATCCCACGGCATCTTCAATTTTCGACAATCCGTGTTGCTTGAGTTTCTTGTCTAAACCCCTTACAACAGCCGATGTAAGACTGGGACCTTCAAAAACGAATCCACTGTATGCTTGGATTAGACTAGCGCCCGCAGTGATCTTCTCCCAGGCATCATCGGCATTCATAATTCCACCAACACCAACGATTGGAAATTTTCCGTTGGTAAATTTGTAGATATGCTCGATAAATTGAGTTGAGGTTTTTCTGAGCGGCGCTCCACTCAAACCACCTAACTGCTGCAGATTTTCATCTCCATCGAATTCACTACTACGGTTGACAGTAGTATTAGTTGCCACAATACCTGAGCAACCCGACTCCATCGCCACAGTAACAATATCTTCTAATTGCTCAAATGACATATCTGGCGCGACTTTTACCAAGAGCGGTTTAGGATATGTTGCCGCCTCATTTGCTTTCCTGACATTGGCTTTATTACATTCTTCTATTATTTTCCTCAATTCGTTAGTGCTTTGTAAATCCCTCAAATCAGGGGTATTAGGTGATGATACATTAATCACGAAAACGTCGGTGAAGTTCCACAATCTAACCAAAGTTGTTGAGTAATCCTTGTGCGCCTCTTTGTTATCAGTGAGTTTTGACTTTCCTAAATTAACCCATATTGGTATATCGGGCTTACCAAACCTGGTGAAGTGATGTTTCAATGATGCTTGCATTCTTTCTGAGCCAGGATTGTTGAAGCCCATACGGTTAACTAGTGCTTGGTGAGTATTTGATCTAAACATTCGAGGTTTAGGATTACCTGGCTGTTCTAGCATAGTAACTCCGCCAATCTCTGCAAATGATAATCCAAGGCTATTCCAACCGTTAATTGCTTCACCTTTTTTGTCCATTCCAGCCGCTAATCCAAACGGATGCTGGTACTCATGGCCAAACACGGATATGGGCAAACTTTTGCGACTCCGATATAAGCCAGACAAAAAAATCCTGGTTACAAAATTGTTACCAAATATCCTCAACATCTTAATGGTACGAGAATGTGCTTGTTCCGAATCTTGAAAAGCTAACAAAGGGCGCAGAAAGTAACGATATACCAGCCCCATGAAACCTGCCCAGCGACGGCATCATTCAAGACTTCCCCTTGATTGGCCTAATTATGGAGATGAATCATCCGCAATGGCCCGTGGTCAGGGAATCCGCCCGTAGGTTGGTGAAAAATGAGGCTGTTATCATTGCTGCACCACACAGATATGGTGAATCAATCACTGATTTGTCCAACCATATTAGTGATCATATACCGCAACGCACATCATTCCCAGAGCACCAATTAGCAGAATCTGAAGAGATCTGGATATTCCAACGTGGTAAAGATATGAATGAAGCGTTTGTTTACATCGGTCCAAGTGAGCCTGACATCACCGTTTGCTGGATTAACATGAATTTGGATGAGGGTTTTCAATCAGTCATTGATTCATGCTTGCAACTGTTGCGCGCCGGGTACCCAGGATGTGTTGGCTGTGACAGCACTCCCACAGAAACCCGCTGGAATGAATATCAGTTCCGTAATCAACAAAAGTGATAAATTTTTTTTGCCACAAGCGGCTTAGATACTAAAGTATCTATGAACAATTAGCCACACGAGAGGGTTCAAGTATCGCCGCCGGTGGCAGACTCTCCATGGCAGTTGTCGTCATTGCTGAAAAGCCGAGCGTTGCTGAGGACATTGCCAAGGTTCTCGGTGTTAGCAAAAAAACTGATACACATTGGGAATCTGAAGACCTAATAATCACTTGGGCTGTCGGCCATCTGCTAGAATTGAAGACTCCTGAAGAATACGATGACAGATTGAAAGACTGGCGAAAAAGCATCGAATTGTTACCGTTCATACCAGAGAAGTTTGAACTTAAGCCAAATAGTGGCAGGGGTAATAACCGGAAGCAGTTAACAGCAATCAAGAAACTTATTTCTGACAAAAATTGCCTTGAGATTGTCAATGCCTGTGATGCAGCTAGAGAAGGTGAGTTGATTTTTCGGCGGATTATTGAATACTCAAATTCCAAGGCCCCAATGAGTCGAATGTGGCTTCAATCAATGACTCCTGATTCCATAATGAGGGCTTTCCAAGGACGGGTTGATTCGGCTACCTACACTCGGCTTAGGGATGCAGCAGTAAGTAGAGCAGAAGCAGATTGGATTATTGGAATGAATGGTTCAAGAATAGCCTCCACATTCCTGAGAACTGGGCGTAAGGATGGGACCTCGATGTCACTGGGTAGAGTTCAAACCGCCACTCTTGCACTGATCGTGGACAAGGAATTAGAGATTCTGGGGCACAAAGCAGAGCCCTTCTGGGAATTAGAAGCTGACTTCAAATCGCTAGACTGTGAATGGTCTGCACGCTGGGAGCGCCGGGACAATATCGAAGATAAAGACAATCCGTTAACCAAAGCACACAGGATTATTGATGTTAATGAGAAGCAGATGCTAGAGGACATAATCAATGCGCCCGGAGAATTTTCCACCGCACAAAAGCACCGTGATGCTAAGGAAAATCCGCCACTAAACTTCGACCTCACCTCGCTACAAAGGGAGGCTAACAGTATGTGGTCTTGGACATCACGAAGAACGCTCTCAGTAGCCCAGGAATTGTATGACACGCACAAATTGACTACTTACCCACGTACAGATTCAAGATATCTGCCTGAAGATATGATCGAATCTATTAATCAAACAATCAGCAAGTTGAGTAATCAAGCTAATTTCAAGACTCATTGTGACAGACTATCCGCCAACGGACTGAATAATGTAAAACGCAATTTTAACGATGGTAAGGTATCGGATCACTATGCTATTATTCCTACCGGCAAATTACCCAGCGGTAAGTTAAGTCAAGATGCGGCCAAGTTATATGATCTAATTACCAGGCAATTTCTTGCTTCTTTTCATCCAATTGCGATTTGGGATGTACAGACTAGAGTTACCACAAAATCCAATCAGGACTTCGTTAAAGAAGTAAGAGTTCTAAAGACCCCGGGGTGGAGAGAAGTCAAACCCAAAAGCAACAAAATTCCGGAAAAATGGAATGACCTGTCCGCCAACCCTGCAGTTACTGAAATTGTCGAACATAGATTCAAAGAAGAGTTAACTAAGCCAACAAATAGGCTCAAGGAAGCAAAACTACTATCGCTCATGGAACATGCTGGCAGAAGCATCAGTGACGATGAGTTAGCTGAAGCAATGAAAGGGAAAGGCTTGGGAACTCCGGCAACTAGAGCTGACACCATAGAAAAATTAATTGCTAGAAATTTCATTCAACGCGCTCGGTCTGGCAGCCTCAGAGCCACACCGGGTGGGATAAAATTGATCCAACTCCTTCGAGCAATCCCCGTAGAATGGATTACCTCGCCTGAACTTACCGGCGATATGGAAGCTAAACTATCATCTGTCCAAGATGGCAACTTTTCAAGGGAACAATACATGAAATTGATTTACGATAAAGCCGAAGAAATGGTTAACCGGATAAAAAATCATGACCGCAGCGTGCTGTTCAATTCCAAAGAGTCAATCGGCTGTTGCCCAAAATGTGATGACAATCTAACCGAGACGGTGATGTCTTACACATGCCCGCAGAACACCGGTAAAGATTCTGGATGTGACTTCATCTTTTGGAAGAACACTAGCGGCAGATGGTTTGATCGATTCACGGCAAAACGTCTTCTTGAGCAGCGAGAAATATCCGACCTTCACGGGTTTTTTAATCGGAATGGCGAACCCTATGTCGCTAGTGTCAAAATGAACGATAGTGGCAACGTTGAATTCGTTGGCGGCGGTGAATCTACATCTTCAGTTGACGATCATGAATTATGTTCTTGCCCTGCTTGTGACAATGGTAAGATAAGAATTAACTCCACAATGTATGCATGTGACAAGCAGGATTGTAAATTTAGAGGATTAGCTCAAGAAATGTGCAAGCGAAAAATTTCTGAAGATGAGGCAAAAGCCATTCTAGTTGATGGCAAGTCTCCCCTACTAGATGATTTTACATCAAAGAAAGGTCGTCCTTTTAGTGCTTATCTGCGATTAGATGGAAACCGAGTAAAATTCGAATTCCCCCCGAGAAAAGCCGCACAAGGAGCGAAAGAGTTCCCGGTTGTTGAGGGTGTATTGGCTACCTGTCCAAAGACTAAACAGGACATAGTCGAAACGCCTACATTTTTCCAACCGGCCACGGACGGTACTGATTGCAAAATACAAATTGCGCGGGAAATGTCTGGTAGAGAGATTACCAGAGCAGAAGCCAAGCAACTGATTGAGACAGGAGAAGTAGGCCCGTTTGATGATTTCATCTCGAAAAAGTCTGGGAAACCATTTACTTCAATCCTATATCTGAAAAAGAATCAATCCGTTGGCTACAAATTTGCCAAAAAGTGAGTGACTAGCGATTATGCTCGCATAATAATAAAGCAGGTGGCTTAGTAGTGGCTTTTATGGGCGCATCAACTAATGACCATGATTGGGATGTTGTGATAGTTGGTGCTGGTCCAGTGGGTGGCCATACAGCAAATCTACTCGCTAAACGAGGGCAGCGTGTACTACTCTTAGAAGAGCATAACGAAATTGGCAGACCGTTCCAGTGCGCTGGGCTTGTTACACCTAATGCTATGAGGCAAGTCGGCCTGTATGAGACAATCCTCGAGGAAGTCGACGGGGCCCTAATTCACGGACCTTCAGGAACACTAGTGCCGGTAGGAACAGGTGGTACTGTTAGAACCTACGTTGTATGCAGAAAACTCTTTGATGAGGCGGTAGTAAAGCAAGCAATGGTCTCTGGTGCCACTTTGTGGTTGAATTCCAAGCCCAAAGATGCCGTGAGACACGATAACGGTGTGACTATCACACTGGTAAAGGATGGGCAAGAAATTAACCTCACAACTAAACTACTTATCGGTTGTGATGGTGCCCACTCATGGACACGCAGATATTTCAAAATGGGTCGCCCAAAGGAATTAATGATAGGCTTTCAAACCGAGGTAGTTGGCTATCAAAACAGAGAGCGCTGGCTAGAGATGTATTCGGGTTCAGAAATAGCACCAGGATTTTTTGCATGGGTAATACCCTCCGGCAATGAAAGTTGCAGAATCGGTCTGTGGTCAACTGCTGACCGGCTTGACGGTAGAAGCATAGAAGAATGCTACAGCAATTTATTGAAGCACCCTTTGTGGAAAGACAGATTTGCGGGAATCAAAGAAACCGCACGTTATTGTGGCCCCGTACCTAGTGGTATGGTGAAGCAAGCATACAAGGATCGAGTGTTACTGATTGGTGATTCTGCAGGCATGGCTAAACCAACAACTGGCGGAGGAATTGGACCGGGCTTTGAACAGATTAACGGAATAGTAGACAGATTATCCCTCGCTATTGATGATAACAATTTATCTGAAAACAGTTTGAAGAATATTGCGAAAACTCACTTCGAAAAAATGCGTAAAGAGCAAAGTCGGGCAAGATCATTGAGGAATCTACTGGTGAGTGATTGTGAGGATGAAGAATTAGATCGCCACTTTGACCAATTTGCGAAACCAGAAGTTATCGAATTGATCAATGAAATAGGCGATATTGAGAAGCCGGTCCCGTTAGGGTTAGCGTTGCTAAAGAAAGTACCTGCGTTCCGGAAGTTAGCCCTAAGAGCCGGTGTTAAAATGATTTTTAGTTGAGTGATACCAATGGGTAAACTTATCCTGGAAGAACGCATCAAGTATCCGCCGTTTGAGAGTTACCGGTTCAAGGCGGAGCTATTACCCATTGCAGTACGAAAAACCGATATTGCCGATAAAATAACTGAAGGTGAGGCCTATGAAACAATACGTAATCTGCCGCCACCTTTCAGAATTGGTGAAAAATCTTCTTGGTTAGTAGAACGGAGATATAAATTTGAAGATAAGACGTTAAAACTTAATGAAAAGCATGCGCAAGAGATGTTAGAATCGGTACCAAGCAATTCAATTGTGGAAAAACAACGAACAGGCTGGTACCTCACCCCGAATATAGTTCACAAGCATGCTAGAAAAATTATGAATTTTTCCGTATGTGTTCTGCTCATTGCTTTAACATATCTATTCCTAGAACCGCTACTAAGCGCATGGGGCATCCCTAGTTTTGGTACCGGCAGAGTACGGTTTGGCTTGCTCGACTATCCTGTACTCGCAGTTATTGTTGTACCTATACTATTTGTGCCAATAATTATGAGAGTGAGTGCCAATTTCTTTGACCTAATAAAGCAGAGAAGATTCCTCAGATCCCAACCCAAGGAACCGAATATTGTGTTTCACAGCGACACGACATCGGGAGGGTCGCTGGAAGTTAGTATTGACTTCCCAGATGCTATGGAAAATTGGGAATCCATGTCTGTCTTATGGCGAGTAGGAGTACTACCACCTAGCCGTGATGCACTTGTGGAAGGACTAGGAAGAGGCAGTAACGGTCAGCCTGCACCAGGACTTACTACAGAACTACCACATCACTGGTCAGTAGACCTAGATGACGGTACCGGTGGTGGCGAAGATTCACCTATGCAGACAACAGATGTCAAAGGTGGTCTATTCCTTCGGCCAATGAGAATCATGCAACAATCAGAAATTGTGGAAGTGAAATCTGATAGAACAATTATTGCGCCACCCAAAGGTGATTGGCCCGGAACAATTTTCTCACCACTTATTCGCGTCCATTGGGAGATGGTAATCATCATTAATCGTGGAAGTCTGCCAGAGTTATTGTGGGTTCAACCACTCAAAGTCAGACATCCAGCATTATACTGCGTAACTGAAGCAATTGTCAATTCCGGCCGGACAGAAACAAATCATCCTTTATCGCTAAAATGATTCAGTGTTGAATTGGCACCGGTGCCGATAACTCTTGGTTAATGGCATCAGCAATTTCTGTAACCAGATGGTTATAATCACTGTCCCGCTTGACCGGGATAAAACCCGCTCTAAGAATGGTATTTTGCAATTCTATTTCTGAGGCCGATAATTTTGTGGTTCCCGATGCAGACACCACGTTCTCTTCCATCATTGTTGAGCCAGCATCATTGGCACCGGACAGTAATGCCATCTGAGCCACACCTAAACCCATCGTTGGCCAAGATGCTTGAATGCTTGGAATATTATCAAAAAATAGCCTTGAAACTGCTACATGGCGTATGTACTCTGTTGGACCTGCACCCAGTAGATGCTTGTTCTGGCCTCGATTTCTTCGACCAAAGGAATTAGATTCAAGTTGGACCGGCCAAGCGATAAAAGAAGTAAAGCCGTTGTCATAATTGTCCAACGAATCATCCTGCAGATCTCTTATTCGGCCCATGTGTTCAACTCGCTGTCTAAGAGTCTCACCGAATCCAAAAACATTAGTTGCACTTGTAGTCAATCCGATGGACTGAGCTTCTTGCATTACTCTTAACCAATTGTCTGGACTGCCCTTTTTGGGAGAAATATCTTGTCTAACATCGTCAACTAATATCTCTGCACCACCACCGGGCAATCCGTGGAGTCCTGCTGACTGGAAATTTTTCAACACATCTAGTGTAGACATACCGGATACTTCTGCTATACCTTCAATTTCAATTGGACTAAAGCAATCTAAGTGAATATCTGGGTGATTATTGACTAAGTAGGAAATTAGTTCCAAATACCATGAAAACTCTAAGTCAGGGTTAACTCCACCTTGCATAAGTATTCTGGAACCACCAATTTCCTCAAGTTCTCTAACTCTTTGGGAAATGTCCTCAAAAGACTGGGTGTAGGTTTCGTCGTGGCCCGGCGGCCTGTAAAATGAGCAAAACTGGCAATTTATTGTACAGACGTTGGTATAATTCACGTTACGGTCTACTAGATAGGTTACTTTCCCGTCAGGAAAGATCATTTTTCGACGATTGTTTGCCGCACTTGTTAATTCATGGAGCGGTGCATTAGTGTATAACTCAGTTGCGTCGTCAATTGAAAGTCGAAACTTGGCGGATTCGTTCGGGGTCCATTCTTGCTGACGCTGGAGGATGGATTGCCAATTCATTGTTACCACCTAGATACCTTTGCCAACAATAGATTCTATTTCATCAATTGTTTTTGGACACTTCTCAGTTAACACTACAGGACCTGAATCTGTGATGAGAATGTCATCTTCAATTCTAACCCCAAGATTTGCATATTTTTTTGGACAATTTACGTCTGGCCGCCAAGCTCCAAAGTATAGACCTGGCTCGATGGTTAAGCACATACCGCTTTCCAGCAGCCTTGGCTTACCGTCGGGTAGGTATACTCCAACATCATGAACATCTAAACCAATCCAGTGACTAGTATTGTGCATATACCAGTTCTTGAGTTCCCCGCTTTCCATATCTAGTGCTTCGTCAAGGCTTTGATTTATCACTCCTAACCTTATCAGTCCCTCAGCAAGAACTCTGCGAGCTGCTTCATGTGGTGCATTGTACGGTTTGCCGACAACGCATTCGTCTATAGCAGCAAGTTGTGAGTCAAGAACCAACTGGTAGATTTCTTTTTGCGCATCAGTAAATTTACCATTGTTTGGCCAGGATCTAGTGATGTCAGCCGCATAGCCTCTAAATTCTGCACCTGCATCAATTAGAACAACTTCACCATCCTTACATGTATCAACATTTTCTTTGTAATGAAGAATCGTGGCATTTTCGCCACTCCCTACGATTGATGGATACGACCACCCTGAAGTTCCGGCATAACGGAAAAATCCCTCAATCATTGATTGTAATTGATTCTCAGTGGCTCCACTACCACCATGCCTCATCGCAGCAATGTGGGCAAAACTGGAGACATCTGAAGCGAACTTCATTTGGGATATTTCCGAGTCCGATTTTATTAACCGCATCTCGGCTAAGCGATTACTGGGGTCTTCTACCGCTACAGGACCAGAACCTAATCGTTGTCTCGCCCTGTCTCTCCGCATTATTGCGTCAGTAACTATCTGATCAACGTCTGAGTTGATACCCATTCTATGCATTACTCTGGAAGCACCTGCCACCAAATCAGCAAGGATCGAGTCTAAATCATTCACTGAGTGAGCAATGTCAACTGGCCAGTCACTTAGCGCTCCTTCAACACCAGGACGTCGCCCTTCCCAAATTTCTTTGAGGGTGTCTTTCGGTTGGACAAACAAATGTGTTTCCCATTTGTTATTGTTAAATTTGGCACACAAAACTGCATCCGGCTCCGTCCAACCGCACAGGTAGAGAAGATTACTTTGTGTCCTGTAAGGATGGTGGACATCATTTGAATGAATGGTCTCGGGGGAAGAACAGAGAATTAGTAAATCTGTTTGTTCCAGACTTTGGTACAGTTTATTTTGTCGTGACACATACTCACTATTTGAGATTGGGCTGGGCATCTCACTCAGTTGGGCAAACATCTCTGCAAACATGTTTCTCCCAGTGGTTTTATCCTATTCAAACCTTGGTTAGATTATTTATCCCACTTTGGTAGATTAAATGACCCATCGCTACCGCGGAATCTCATAACCAGGGTTATCAACAACAACCCAACGATAAGTAAAGTTATTACAGCAGCAAATTCGTTGTTATCTTTAGTGGGTTTGTCAACTTCTGTCACCTGTAACTGTATGGTTAGTTGAGTAGTTGCACCATCTGAGTCACTCACCGCTAGAATTATGCTATTTTGGCCGACAATATCATATTCTAAATTAGTTAAATTAGCACCAGAATGAATTATTTCATCCCCAATTATCCAACTGTAAGTCAAACTGTTGATGTCATTGACAGTGTCGGTAGATTCAGAGGCGTCTAGATACCAACTCTCTGATACGTCAAACACGAGGTTATCATTAATGTCATCAAGTGAGACAGATGATTTAAGAGAAATTTCTGGTGGGATATTGTGGACTATAACGATATACGATTGCTTGGAAAAATACCCAACGGAATCAATGGCGAGCACCGATATATTCCACTCTCCTGACTGATTAAGAATCAGACCTATACTACTATCGGTAATGATTTCATAGTCATGTATGCTGCGAATAATACCATTTGGCTCTGTTATGGTCCAAGTAAGCGCAACTAGTGAACTATCATAACCATCATCAACAGTAGTAGAGTAAACCATAAAATCTTGCTCTTGAGCATTAGTGGCCCCCATTATGGTAACATTAGGCGGGTTAGTATCGAAGGTTAGAAACATCTCGACAGAATTAGAATATCTCAAAAATGAATCCCTCAAGTATATCTCAAACAACCAGTTTCCGTCTGCTATGTCAAGAGTTAATTTGTCAATTGACACATCATAATTACCAAGCTCATTAACACTATGGTTAAGCTCGACAACGACTGATTCTGTTATGCATGAATCACCACTAAACTGACATATGTTGGCTTTGAATGAAGTTGAGTCAGTCAACCCGAGATTACTTGTTGGCTCAAATTCTGGGGTTATGACTTGATACTCAAAAATCTTTAATTCATTGCTTTCATATGTTTGAAATGATGGTAAATATTCGATGTAAGGGATTTGAGAGTTAGTCCCAATAAATACTACAGTTGAAGCTGTTATGGTAAAATCATTTATCGACTGGATGGAAAATCTACATGTGCAGTTCAGCGAATTTACTGGTATAGATAACGCCCAGTCATAAATGTCGTCGTTCATTGTCACATTCGAAAATGTGCTAGACGACAATAAAAGTGTGTCTTCTATACCAGTACTCACAACTGAATCAATCACAACAAGTGACCATACCAATTCGGCGGCTGGTATAGTGGATTGCCCGGACAGATTCATATTTTCGACAAAAGTAATGCCTTGTTCTGTGGAAATTGTGACCAATGGATTTTCGGATTCATTCTTGATCACAGCCGTTGCGTTGGGTATCGTTACAATTAACAACAAAAGTACTGCTACTAGTGAAGCAGCCTTGCTTGTCATGGGCTAAACTAAACTACAGTACTGATGAAGTTTCTCATCTGTTGTATCTCATTCACTGAAAGGATCACACAATTCACCTTGACCGGGGAAGCTGGTTGGGTCCCTTGGATTGGTATCCCATTTGTATTCACAATAATTTACATGACCATCTCCGTCAGTATCGAACATTCTGTCTGCGGCATCGTAGGGGTCGAAGTCAAAGTGGTATTCCCAACCTGTTGCCATGCCGTCGTCGTCGTGATCTTGGAAATATACCTCAGGACCATCATTCCACTTGTCGCCATCGGTATCATTTGAAACTGGATTGGTGTTATTTTGCATTTCTTCATAGTTGGTATAGTTAGCCAAATTCTGGTAGAACTGTGCGCCATCCGGGGTGTCGGGATCGATGTGGCAATCTGAAAACGAGGTGTCGTTATAGCTAGGACAATAACGCTTAATCAGTCCCGTACGATTTAAGCCATCTTGGTCAGGGTCTTCTTCACCATCCTCAATACCGTCGAGATCACTGTCAACCATAGACGGATCAAGCACTCCACGTGCTCCATAAGCTGATAGTGATTCATTATCAACAAGCCCAGATTCAATAGCATATTGTGAGTACTTAACTTCCCAACCATCAAACAACATGTCCCCATCTGAATCTTTGTCGACCGGATTTGTGTTCCACTTATCTGGGGCTTCTGCACCATTTAGTAGTGAGTCATTATCAATATCGTAAACTGCATCAGGCAGTCTCGCAATGGTACTCTGGTCTGAGGGATCTAATGCCCATCGACCGTTACAATCACAAAGTGGATTGTTTGGAACATTGAATCCGGATAAATTCATTTCATAGATTTCAAATTCTTTCTCTTGAACAAAGCCTCCAAGCGTATTAATCCACAAGTATCCCCCGGGACTCTTTGCACAGTTGTTGGTTTGGGATGGTACGCAGTTGGGAATATTCCACGTACTAGTAGCCACCCACAAACTGTGCGAGTTGGTGTTGTCTTCTTCTGACTGAACCTGCATTTCCCAACCGTCTAGCATACCATCTTGGTCGGTGTCATTCACTAACGGGTGTGTCGGTTCCTGGAATGGGCGTGGGATGTACAAGACTTCATTGCCATCTTTCAACCCATCACCGTCTGTATCGGAGTTATTTGCGTGAGTTAGGAAACCATCCTTCCCGATTATGACTTCTTCGCCGTCTTCTAAACCGTCATTGTCTGTATCGAAAGCACATGGACTAGTTGTGTATGCCTCTCCACCACCGAGTGGCCACTGTAAGGTACCACCACCACCAGTTGCTTCAAACTGGTCATCTAGGCCGTCACCATCAGTGTCTGGGTTTGAAGCATTGGATCCTGAATCGCAAAGTGAGGAATATTCAACATAATCAGACAAGCCATCTGAGTCGGTATCTGGGAGTCCAGGGTCGGAAACTACAAGCGTTATTTCAACACCACGATTAACAACTAATATTTCCCAGCCAAATACCTCGATTCCGTCGATTAGACCATCATTATCAGTGTCAGCGTCCATTGGGTCAGTTGACCTACCAATTATCAAACTTGGATTGCCGTTTTCATCATATGGTTCATTATTTTTGAATTTAGCCTCATACTCATCCTCGTTAGTAAAACGCTCGTTATCTTCGACAACAACAAACCATACTGTGTCTCTCGATGTGATTACTTGGTCGACTTCGACATACATCTGATATATGGTCCCTGATGAAGGCGCTTTGATATTTACCGGCTCAGTCTGACCACCGGCTTTAGTGTACTCGGCTCGAACGACTGTTTCGCCTTCAGCAACAGTATCACCAATGGTCTTTTTGATTTGCGTCACTCTGGTGTTGAAGATTAGTTCTTCATAGACTGCCGAACCATCACCATCACGGTCCCATCCGTCCATATCAGGGTCTTCGTCTCCGTTACTACTGTCACGCGGATTTAGCCCATTGTTGGTTTCCCAGCCATCAGGCATTCCGTCCAAATCAGTATCCTCAAGCCATGGCGAGGTAAAGTTTTCAGCGCCAAACAACAGCGCTGATCCGTACTCCTCAAGGTTATTCAAGCCATCATCATCCCAATCAAAAAATCCGTCTGATGGGTCGCTGGGATCCAACACATTGGTCACATCAAGACGGTTTAGGTTTAGCGCATTTATCACATTGTTAGATGGGAAGATTGAGTAGCAATACTCATACCCATCGGGCATACCATCCCCATCAGAGTCCCAATCAGAAGGGCCGTTTAACAAACCATCACCATCATCATCGAGGTAGAACCAAGAGGTGTTTTGGCTCATGAATGGTGCATCAAATGGGAACGTCTGAGTGTTATCATCCCTGATTGCCTCGTTACAATTTCGGTAAACTGGTTGATTGTTCCTGTCAATCCCTTGGGTTATACCCACCGCACGATATAATTGGAGCTGCTCACGGGCAATCTCCTCAGCATCAGACAGTAGGTCACCGTCCGAATCCTTGGAAGTCGGGTCTGTAGCGAACAATTCTTCTTGGAAATTGGCTAATCCATCATCATCAAAATCTAACACATTGTCACATGAGTGCTGGCCAAAACCGTTGCCCAATTCTTCCCAAGATGGTGTAGAATCGTCAAGGTTGTAAAATTCTCTTAGGCTATTTTTCAAATCTGATGTTAACAGTACACAATCCCAGTTTCCGTTCAGGGGGTCGAACAGGGTAAACGAGCCGCCAGGAATTTCAATTTCAACCATGTAATTTGATTCCCATTTGTCGTTGAGCCCGTCGTTATCGGTGTCACTTCGCTGCGGATCTGTCTCTAGTTCCTGTTCTTGCTGATTAGTCAAACCATCGTTGTCAGGATCGCCGTTAGGACCTTGATTTGGGTCGGGCCATGAATCAGTTTCATTCTCCTGTTCTGCTTCTTCAACATCTGCTTCACCTGGATCTTGCTCAAGCGGGTCGGACTCACCATCATCTAGTGGGTTCAAGCCATGCTCTACCTCCCAGCCGTCAGACATTCCATCACCATCGGTGTCTTCGTCAAGTGGATCTGTACCGTATTGGGTTTCTTCCAATACGTCAGACAGTCCGTCCTTATCGGTGTCTTCGCCTTTGTTTGTGGCTATGCCGTCCCCGGCAATATCCTCTTCAACAGCACTGTCAAAATTGCCCAAACCCTCACTAGTCTGCAGAACACCAGAGACACCAACGAAGATTGAGCCAAAAATCAGTGTTGAAACAATCGCAACGTAAGCCATTTGGTTTGGATTTAGAGACATGGTTATCACTCGGGCGAATACGCTTATCGTTGGCTCGACATTTATCGGTTATAGAAGTTAACCATCAATGCTCTAGGGATAATTTTCAGTTGTAATTCAATAGGGACTTAATCTCAATGCTAAACGAGGCATCTGTTAACTGAACTTTGCTGACGGCCTGTTTGCCGTTTGCGCGTTCCCACAAGCCAACCAATTTACCAATTGCCAATATTGCGTTTGGTTGCAGTTTTACTGTAAAAAAATCCGTATCTGTAATTGATTCAACAAAATCTAGGGAACCAAAACCAAACGGTTTCAAATAACGATCAATGATTGCCTGCCAATCATTGTTCTCATTTAGGAAAACATAGACATCGCTTGCTAGAAATAATTCCTTACAAGATTGTAGGACGCATTTCACAGATGTGACAAATCTAGAATCAAAGCCGTTAATCTGCCATAAAACATCCACTGACTTTTTCACATTATCCACATAACCACCGGCGTTGAAAATTAGGCGATTTATCAAATCACAAGGTAACACATATGATTGTTTACCATCTATTGACCAGCCAAGATCCTGCTTTTCTAGTAATCTATCGCTATGGTGATTTACGGGACTACTGGCAATCGCCCAAGGCATGTCAGATAAAGTCTGGATTCCGCTCAAGGATTTATCCAAATCTTCTAACTCGCACACAATCAAATTATCACTTAGTTGTCGCCACTGTATTTTTTTCCTCGCAGCATAATGGAATTCTAACATGGCAAGGTAAAAACCAGATATCACCGATGGATGAACTGATGAATTTATTGCGTGGCCATTTATACCAAAACTGCCCCAACCATATACCTGCCACATTTTGGTCAACATTCGCAGCCGATTTTTCTTAGCGAAGAAGCCAAACTTATTGGAACTAAACGGCTGTAGAATAAACTCAAAGGAATCTGCAGCTGAATTATGGAGAATTCTTCCCAAAGGTACACCAATATTTGACTCCATTAGCGCAACGAAGTTGGCTAACTCATACTCTTGTGAGATATACCAAAAATTATCATTTTCATCTACTATGTTACCACTGAAACTCTTCCTGAAATGATGATTAAAATCAGCCGATAAAATGGCATCATGTAGTATATTCTCATCGTCTACTATCGGCATTTAAACACATCAAAGCACATATCCAGATTGATTATCGTCATTGAAGCAATATCGGATGGTTTGGAAACTAGATTTCAATTGCTTGACTTGTAATTTTATTTTATCCGGGTCTTGATGTTCGATTAGTACCTTAGCAAATAGTCTCGCTACTTCAGCCATCTCATTTTTGCCCATCCCGACGCGTGTTAATTCTTGAACTCCTAATCTTAGGCCTGACGGCTTTAACGCTTTGGTATCCCCGGGAAGCATATTCATGTTGGTTATAATGCCTGCATCTTCCAATAATTGTGCAGCAGTTGCTCCAGCACCGGAATCAACATCGCCATGTCTAGTCAGGACTTGGTGAGATGCAGTATAATTTCTGCCCTCAGCTAAAACGTCAAAACCTTCAGCAGCAAGACTTTCCCCCAATGCTCTGGCATTCTGTACAATATCTCTAGCATAACTTTCGCCGTATTCCTCAAATTCTGCAAGGGCAACGACCTTACCGGCAACGTGATGTAAATGGTATGATGAACAAGTTCCGGGAAATATCGCATTGTTTAGTTGTCGCTGCATCTTTTCATCCGTGGTTGAAGATAGTAAGAAGCCTCCTTGTGGACCCGGGAAGGTCTTGTGTGATGAACCAGTCATGATATCGGCGCCTTCTCTTAGCGGATCTTGAAATTGTCCGCCAGCAATTAGCCCTAGAACATGAGCGCCGTCATACATTACTTGTGCTCCCACTTCATGGGCAGCAGCAGCGATTTCTTTGAGAGGCGTTGGAAACAGGAAAACCGATTGACCAATTAGACATACCTTCGGCTTGATCTCGCGAATCAATTTACACGAACCATCGACATCTGGTTCCATACGATCAATATCCCAAGGATAGGTGGACAAATCAAGGTCTCTTAATCCAACAGCACCCATTCTTGCATGCGATATGTGACCACCATCAGCTGTAGATACCGCAGTTATTTTATCGCCAGGTTTAGCTAAGGCTTTCAGTGCGGCTATGTTTGATACAGTCCCAGAAATTGACTGGATGTTCGCAAATTCTGCGCTGAATACTTTCTTTGCCAAATCTATTCCGATACTCTCAATCGTATCGAAATCGTCGCAACCTTGGTAATACCTTTTTCCAGGCAAACCCTCAGCATATCTGCCATGTAGGTCACTACAGACTACTTTCTGTACCATTGGAGAGACAATATTCTCTGAGGCGATCATGCCTAAACCATGTCGATATAAATTACCACTTGCCTTAGTCGCTTCAATAACTGCATTTGCTTTCGCAAGATGTTCTTCGCTTGCCTTCCATGACCCAGGTATCTCTGCCATACCAGAGCCTTGACAATCCGGTCTTTGAACAAATTGCTAAACAGATATTAATTTGTACGTATTTTAGATATTATTCCGTCTTTTCCTTACCCGAGATTTTGGCTGGAATTTTGGCTTGTCAGAATTCCTTTCAGAAATTCTAGTATTTGTCGGTATACCGCGCTTACCCAGGTCTAGAGTGTGCACTGGTCGTGACCTACTAGGTATCTGCCCAGTAGGTCGTGCGCCTACACCTTGTTTTCTGTCGACATAACTAGGCCTTCCGCGATAAGCTACTTTGCCTACCAGGCGCTCTAAAGCAGGTATTTCCGAGCCTTCTTCTTTTGGCCGCTTTAACCACCAACCTTCACCTAGTGGCTTTAATCTAGGGGGTCTAGCCTTGTGCATTTTACCGCTTCGACGCTTCAATCTTGATTTTACTGCTTTATCGGAATCTTTCGGCAGGTGTTCAGTCAGCCACCCCGGCAACCCGATGTCTAAAACTACGCCATTAACCGATATTAATACTCCAGACAATAACAAGTGAGTGCCGACTGGTATGTTACTGCGGTCTGGAGTCACCTTGAACCGTTTCATTCGCTTGGCGTAGGCGACCATCGCTTTCTGATCTCTGTGACGGATGAGTCTACGTTGCTGACGTAATACTCGTCGACTGGTTGAGTGGGCCAAGAGCAGCAGTGAAATAGTCACAAAACCCTCCATCTGCCCATATTCAGTATAGACATAGATTCCAGTAAGCAAGAAAATCGGTATCAAAATAAAGAAATTAAAAATTACTGACAATCTTCCACTTTGATATTTTGGAGTCATTTGTTTCCGCGTTGCTTCGTGGGCTGCTATCAAGAGATTTGCATTGATTGCCTCATCCATACCTCCCTTTACACCAAGAGCCGCAACTGAATTTGATGGAGCTTGATTAATCCACTTATTCATGATCTTTCCTTCACCGTTGACCAGAGCAACCTCGAACTCTTCTGCATCAACAGGCACCCCTAATATAGCAGATAGCGCCAAGACCCTTGGGTCATTTTTGTCGCTGGTGATCAACTCCTCAAGGATTGATTTTGCACTGTGCCAATCACCTTTGTCGACCAGACATAGCGCAGCTGCAATTCTCGGTCTAACACCTGTTGGGTCGAGCCTGACCATCTTAAGAGCTAATTCTAATGCTTCATCATGCATTCTCTGCGCCCGCATCAATGAGACCATAGAGAGTTGGGCTACGCGGGATAGCCGGTCATTTGACAGAAAATCAGCGCTGGGTTTAGGATTCCATCCTCTAATCATTTGGATTTGGTGTTGCAAATTGTTAATGCAACTATTGTTTTCCCAATCCCAGAAGTCATCATCCGTGACATTACCAGTAAACGGATCCAGCCATTCACAAACAAAAGCCAGTAGCTCTGGTTCATCATAACCCTCAGGTTGTTCCAAACCCAGCAGGGCATCCCTTGCTGCATCTAGTCTACGAGAAGCAATGTGTCCCGTTGCGATGATCATGCGAGCGACATCATCATCACCACCTGCTTGTGCTAAGACTTTTCTAGCCTCCTCTATGGCTGATGGCCATAATCCTCGGATAGCTAACTCCCACATCCTAGCACGGGCTTTCTCAAACCTAACTACGGATGGATCACCATCAAGGGACCGACGTTGAAACCTAATGAGCGTATCTAGGTCTTCAACTAGGGCTGCCTCATCAACTAATGTGCGCATCCAATCACCTCCGGCTAATCGAACTGCGCCTTCTCTTCTCTCGTCGGGATTCAAATCAAACCGTAATGATCGCAATGAGCCGAATCTAATTATTGAGACCAACCATGTTAGCAAAAATATTAGCTGGCCTACTGCGATAAACATCCAAGTTGCCAGTAGCCGCATGCCTTCATCAAAGCCGTATTTGGATTCTAGGGTTTCCGTGAACGGCATTAATCCTCCAAACTCTTTGTAGCATACCAGTAGCAATAACAGAACAGTATAGCCAGAAAATCCTGCAAAAGCAAATTTAAGTTGTCTAGTCTGTGCTTCAACCTCGGTTCTAATGTCGCGGGGACTGTCAATGATTACACCAAAGACACCGCCGAAGCTTTGTCCACCAAGCATTAGGTTACGGGTTAATTCAAAAATGAAGGCCAATCCGACAATTGCGATATTTAGTGATAAGTATAATGACAAAAATTGAGGTAGGCTCTTAATTATCTCCCAATGAAAAAGTATTTCTGATATCAAATCGATTCGTACGTATATTGAATGACCGATTATTCCACCATAGTTTAACACCTCAGAGTAGTTATCTGGTGAGACGATTAGAATATAAACAACCGTGACAATTCCGTTGAGTGCTGTTATAGGCATAGTCAGAAGGAAAATAACTAGAATCAAAGAAAATAAACGATTAAAGAATCTAGGTTTGTCTGGGTCGATTGGATTCCTTCGACCGTTTGAAGTACGCCATTTACCAATAAGTAACATGTTCCAAGAAGCGCCCATTATCCGGCCATAGGCAAAAATTGTTGGTGACATAAACACTAACATTGCTAATGCCAGCCAGAACGGTTCGATTACCCCACTTCCTGATTCTTGAAGACCATACATAAGCGAAGCAATGGTTATGCCGATGATGATCATTAGAGTGAGAGTTCTACGGAAGAATCCTAACACAGCATTACTATTTGATGGTTTTTGGTTTCTTGATAGTTGCGCATTCATAGTCTCCCACGGAGATATGAGGATGGGAATTCCGACTAGTAAACCGATTACATATAGAGTTGGGATGTAAAAGAAATCTGGGTCAAATAAAAATTCCCCAATCAGAATCAATACGCCGGTCATTCCCATCATATAGAGTCCTAATCCGTAACCTACCGAACCCTCGGACAACAAATCCCTGGCATCGTCTAGGTCTCTAGTGACTCGGTGAACCTCGTACAAATCATCATCAATTTCGAATGCTACCTGCAAATTTGCCAATTGAATTGGAATAAAAAACTTCCACATTAATCCGGCAACAACAAGAGCGCAGCCGAGAGGGTAGAGATAACTGATATCAAACGAACCGCTTTGCTGGCCATCTGCTTTGGCATAACCAAGGAGACAGGAGATTGCCAATATCGCTAGGAAAAGCAATGTTGCCGTCCTAGTCCTTTGCATGTGTACGCCAATGAAACTATCCTCATCAATACTCCGGTGATTAATTTCTGTGTCGCAACAAAAATCTTTCAATTCGGTCGAAGGCTTCGTTTAAAATTTCAACATTTGGCAAATAGACTAAACGAAAATGTCCCACGCCAAGTTCCGGTGAAAATCCACTACCGTGAACAACTAACACATGCTCTTCGTGCAATAATTGCAGAACGAACTCTTTGTCGTTGTTTTGCCATTTACTGTCGGTTAGCTTTACGAACATGTAAAACGCTCCGCCGGACGATTGAACTTCTAAACCATCAATTGAAGCGATTCTTTTGACACATAAATCCCGCTGCTGCAAAATTTTGTCAGAGTATGATTTCATCCACGAACGATCAGAATCCAGACCAGCAAGATAGCCTAGCTGAGCCGGTGTTGAAGCACATAGTCTAGACCGCAGTAACCTTTCAATTCCGTCTCTAATCAGTTGAAGGCGGCCCTTGGGGTCATGAATTCCGAGGTATCCGATTCGCCAGCCTGGGGCATAGTATACCTTCGATACCCCATTCAATACAAACACCGGCACATCAGGTGATAAGCTTGCGACGCTCTTATGTTCACCAGTAAAGTCAAGCCCGTCGTAGATCTCATCAGCGATGATTATACAGTTTGGCCATTTTCTAGCGATAGACAAAATCCTGAAAATTTCATCCTTTCCAGCAACTGCACCACACGGATTGTTTGGATTGATTAGAACCAGCAGCTTGACATCTTTGTTCATCTTAGCTTCAATATCATCAAAGTCTAATTTCCAGCCGTCATCAGGTTTCAGTTTGTATTCTACAGTTTGGGCACCAAACATTTGCGGATATGCTAGGTATGGTGGGTAGTGTGGCCCAGGTGCCAAAACAGTATCGCCAGTTTCTAAAGTAGCGGCAAATATTACTTGTAATGCCTCGGTAACACCATGGCAGACGTAGATGTCATCTTGTCTCGCTGGCCATCCCTTTCTCCGCTCATCCTGAGCGATGGAAGCTCGCAGTTCTGGGAGACCGTATGATGGCGAATAGCCATTGTTACCGGATTGTAGCGCATCAACATAGGCATCGACCATGTGTTTAGGTGTTGGTAGACCCGGATAGGCAATTGGATCACCAATATTCAACTTAATAATTTCGTGGCCTTGGGATTCTAATTTTGTCGCAGGGACCACAACATCTCGGATAGCATATTCGATATTTGCCGCCCGAACAGCCACTGGAATCTGTTCCCTAGCCATCTAATCACCTCAAGTCGCTCAAGCTTAACTTGGCCATTCTCAAGACGGCAGAAAAGTGCTCCTCTGCTACCGGTTGCACCGATAAGCGCTGGCCTTTCCGAATTAGTGCCATGCCTTCACATTCTGGATTATTTTTGATATCCTCTAGTGGTATAATTGCGTCTAGTTTCATCACTGGCTCAATGTCAACCATAATCCATCGAGGATTCTCTGGTGTCGCCTTAGCGTCGAAGTATTTTGATTGCGGGTCCTGGGCGGTAAAGTCGGGATAACCTTCTCTTGCAATTCTGGCGATTCCTGCAACATGTGGCGGCTTAAAGTTTGAATGATAATACAATACCAAGTCGCCAACCTTCATGTCATCTCTCATGATATTTCTCGCTTGATAATTACGGACACCGTCCCAGTGAGTCCAGCCATCCGCGACCAGTTGGTCATAAGGGTAAACGTGGGGTTCGGATTTCATCAACCAGTAGCCGACCATGTTGTAGCCAAATGTTCCGGCTCTTTTGAGATTTGTATTACCAAGCATCCTTGACATCGGTGGTAATCACTGCATCCAAGACATCCACATCGGCTTTCTTGTCGACGATAAGGCCGAGTTTCCGAGCCATGATATTTGACTCACTTCCAGCCGATATACCCATTTTTTCTAGAGTGACAAAAATTGCGGGCAGGAGAATTAACGCGCTTGCTGCAGCAACCCAAAGTAATATCAAAATTACCGTAATAAACGGTTTTATTTCCGGAATCGGTATTTGATAAGCCGTTATCATTCCGAGTGATGTTACAACCGCTGCTTCAAACAGGGACATACCAGTACCGATTGCTGCACTCTTTATCGCATTAATACCACCGCCCAATTCTCTTATGCGGTTAGATATGTGAATTGAGAAATCCACACCCACCCCGACTAAAATTGAGCCAATCATTACCGTGACCAGTGACAAAGTGACATTCATTTGCCACATCACGAGCCATTGCAGAGCAACGGTTGCAATAACGGGAGAAGTAGTCCAAAAGGAATACTGAATGTCCCTGAATACTATTGCTAAAACTATCAGTGTGAGGATAATGGCAAATGCGAGAGAGGTGTATTGTGAACCCACTATCAACTGATTCACTTCAATGGCAGTGGCTGCGACGCCTGTCAAATGTTCTGCTCGACCCTGGTCAACTGAGCGGAACGAATCGGCATGTTGATTGACAGCCTCAACGCTTTTTGCCGTATCAGCAACTGGAATAAATGGCATGTCAACGTAAATCAGCGTTCGGTCAAAATCACTGTTGATGAATATCTCCCTGGTCTCATCAGTTATCGATGCATAAAATACATTCAATAGGAATATTTGTGATTGCTTAGTTCCAGGCAAACCAAAATTATCTGGTTGTATCAGCAGATCCCAAAATGATGCGTCTGCAGTAATCTCGTTATTTAGCAGCACTTCAGCAGTTTCTTTGATATCATCTGGCAGTGGTGTCACATTGACAAATTCATAGATCTGAGCACCAGACACCGTAGGAGCAATACCGGTTGATTTCATCAAGAATACAATCGAAACTGCCGAGGTATTTTCTACCGTGTTTAACTTACTCTCTAATTGATCTATTCGTTTCAGATTCTCTGCGGGATCATCGTTTCCGGTATCCTGATCATTAGTATCACCGGTGACATTAGCATGAATCAAAATCATCCCAATTTGGCCGGCGTTGAAATCGCTACTGTACTGCTTCATTTTGATAACTGGATCCTCTCCTTCAGGAGCCATTCCCAGCAGGTCAATATTTTCCTCAACATTGCTTTGACCCAAAGTTGCTGAAATCAATATTAACATTAAGAAAAATCCAATTATTGCGCGATTGTATTTTACTGGAGCATCTACCAAACGATCAAAAGCTTTCAATGGAGGATGCTTCGGCTTCCTTAAATCAAGCAACAGGGTTAGATTTGGGACCATAAATATCGTCAGTATGTAAACTATTACGATGCCACCCGATAATGCAATACCTACTGTTTGTATTGGAGCCATTGGAGTGAAAACTAATGATATAAATCCAATAACTGTGGTTACTGCAGAAAGGAAAACTGCCTTTCCTGTAGACGACAGCGATGCTTTCATTTTTTCGGATTTAGTACCGCCTTCTTCGGCGTATCGATTAGTGATGTGAAGTCCATAGGAGACCCCCAATGCAAGAAGAATGGGACCGACGATAATAACCGTCATCGTGACCTCATAATTTGTCCAGCCGATAAGCCCCAAAGTCCAAAATACCGCACACAACGTCGGTAAACCAGCGATGATTACCACCTTTATTCCCTGAATCGGCCGTATTCCAGTTATACCAGTTTGTAATAAATCTGAGTGGAAGATGAATAATCCCAAAGCGACCAATACTACGGCAGTGGGGAAAATTTCCCAAAACAGCTTAAATGAAAACTCGGTAACTGCATTCGTAATAGGGACGGGCCCGGTTAGTGTCATAGTTAAATTCAGACTTTCCCATGTACACACACCGGTTTCTGGGTCAGGTACCCCGTCGTTGTTAACATCATCACAATACCTCTCTTCTTTGCTAAATTTATCGAGTTGTGATTGCGTTCTTGCGATTAGGTCTTTAGCCTCAACTTGGTCCGAGACAGCAACAGCCATTATGGCTCTATCAAGTAAGCCGTCAGGTCCACCACAATCCCGTTCGCCAGTTGTACATACGTCCCTCGAGAGTTTATCTAAACCAGGTGTCGGACTACCGTCATCCTCATACATTTCGCCAATTACTAGGTCAATTGTTGGTTGACTTGGTATTTCATAAGAGCCACCAAATTGCTCATCTGTTTGGGCGATTAAATCATTCAAGGCTTCCGCTGCTTGAGCACTTGCGCACTCTTCTTGGCCCGCTGCGCAGCCCAACTGACCGAGTTCATTGATGAAGGCTTCTCTGACTCGAGGCGCACTGGAGTTTACTTCTTTAAGAACGGTTGACAGCGACAGAATGTAGATTACATCATCATTTATCGAATCAGATAGGTACGGATTTAATTGACTTTCGACGTAACTCATCTCTTGCAGTATCCGTTGATCTGTTATATTTCTGGTTCCCGACTCAACGTAAATAATCATTACATTTGTTGACCAATCGTCTTCTACAAGTTTGATGAGCTCGGCAACCTGACTACCTTCAGGAAGGTACACCTCTAGGTCTCCGTTTACGTTGAGGGCTGGTTCATCGGGATTATCATCAAACCTGGTATCATCAAGGAAACCTGATTGTGAGACGAAAAAGGCTGTAAGCAGTAAAAATACCACCAAAACAGCAACTGGATATTTTGTTATTGCACCTGTAGCACCATGCTTTTGCCACTCACGTTTGAAGCGGTCTGGTGCCTCCAATACTGCATCAATTGCTGACTTTGCGCGGAAATCTCGCACTCGCGCGGTTAAATCGACAGCTCCAGACTGGATTTTTGATTTGCTATATTCAGCCAGTGCACCGATTCGCTTGGAAAATTTACGACTTTCACTGGATGGTTCAGAAGAATCATTTCCATCAGCCATAGCCTTCCCCGGTAATCCCACGAGTTCTCGCTTGAAATGTTTACCGACAATATGATTGGATTAATGATTGGATTTGACTTGATGCGTTGGTTTGATATCATGTAAGTTGACGGCGATGTGGACCCGTGCTGGTTACGAGCCTGGGGCCGGTGAGGCACATGCCAACTCCAAGACTAACCGAAAAGCGATGGTCAGTTGACCTAGAGAAAAAGATTCAAACTGGTCATTCAGAAAATCTCGAGGAATATTCTGCGAGATATGGATTTAATCCCAACTCTGGCAAGGAGATTTTTGTCATTGACACTCCGCCCCCATATCCTTCGGGTACTTGGCACATCGGCGCAGTTGCGCAATATTCCATGATTGACGTGATTGCTCGATCACAGAGGCTGCTAGGAAAAGAAGTATACTTCCCATGGGGAGTAGACCGGAACGGGATAAATATAGAATTCACAGTGGAAAAAAATACTAAACGAAAAATGAAGACATATGATCGAGCAGAGTTCTTGGAATTGTGTAAACAAACTATTGAGGAGTTTACTCAAGCAATGAGAAATACAGCTAAGCGTGTTGGACTATCCTGCGATTTTGATCGAGAATACCTTACCGATGCGCCAGACTATCGGTCTGTGACCCAGTCCATCTTTGTCGAGTTGTTCAAAAACGGGACAATTATTGAGGACCTGCGACCAAATATCTACGATCCAGTAGAAGGCACAACTATTGCCGACGCTGAGGTAGAAAGACTATCACGAAAGACGCAATTAGTTGATGTCATTTGGAAATTAACAGACGGCACTGAAGTAATCATATCAACCACCCGACCGGAGTTAATTTGCGCATGTGGAGTTGTAGTTGTTCACCCGGATGACCAGCGTTACAAGCACCTTGTTGGTCAAAAAATAGCACTGCCAATACCGGTTAGCGGACGGGAGAAATACGTCGAGATCAAAACCCATGCTTCAGTCAAATCTGACTTTGGGTCCGGTGTCCTAATGGTGTGTTCATTTGGAGACCAAAACGATGTAGCCGTTTTCAGAGAACTAGGCTTGAGCCCATTTCAAGCGATTAATCTGGAGGGAAGAATGACGGAAATAGCTGGTCAATGGTCTAATATGACCGTTATTGAGGCAAGAAAATCGATTATAGAATATCTAGTGAACAATAACCTCGTTGACAAAATAGAGGATCGCGAACAAGAAGTTCCGGTATCGGAGCGAGGAAAAAACCCGGTCGAGATAATTTTACTGAAAGAATGGTATGTTCGACAAACTCACATTCAAGAGAGGATGCGAGAGTTAATCGAAGATATTGAATTTCATCCGCCAAGAAACCGCCAATTTTTGCTCGATTGGATGGACAACATAAGTATTGATTGGCCTATTTCCCGACGACGATGGTATCATACAGAGATACCCATCTGGTATAGTGAAGACCAGAACTACGTGATCGTTCCACCTTCAGGTACTTACGTTCAGCCGTGGAAAGAAGACCCACCTGCTGGCAGTAGAGTTCTAGCTAGAAATTCAAGGGAAGATGTTGGCTCATATGATGAAATGGCAACAAGTTTAGGGCAAATAACCGGAGAACAGAAGGTTTTCGATACGTGGATGGATTCTTCAAATTCAAACTTGTTTGTGAGTGGTTATCTAAACCACCCTGAAATATTTGAGCAAGCCTTCCCAACTGCATTACGACCTCAGGGTAAGGAAATAGTAAGAACTTGGTTGTATTACACTCTATTGAAATCTGCTCTACTGTTGGACAAACCAGGCTTCAAACACGTATGGATTGACGGTTTGGGTATGGATCCATGGGGACGCAAGATGAGCAAATCCCTCGGTAATGGCATCGATGCAGATTCCGTATTGGAATGTGGTGCTGGAGGCCGAACTGGCTCATGGAAAGTCAAAGGACCAGAAAAAACCGTTAACTTGCGAGCCAACAAAATTGGTAGTGAATGCTTTAGATTGTGGAAGGCTTGTGAAGCTCAAGTTGGAGATGATTTCCACATCAACCCAGAAGAGATAGAGCAGAAGTATTTCGGAGTCCTAACCAAGCTGTTTAACGTTGCTAGATTTGCCTCGCAATTTGACGTACCGAATGATTTGGATAGCAGACCAAATAACCTTAACATCGAAGACGAGTGGATACTGCATGAATTCACCTCGATTCTTACCGAGGTAAAGCAGGCATGGACGAATCTAGATATTTATACAGCCACACAAGCATTGAAAACATTTGGCACTGGTATTCTACCTAGTCATTACCTTGAGATGGTTAAATCCCGGCTGTATGATGGAGATGAAAATGCCGCATGGACTATTCACCGGATAGTTAGGGACTTTTTGAGTGCGTTTAGCCCGATTTGTCCGTTTTTTACTCATCACATATCAACCACAATTTATGGACGCTCAGCAGTTGACGTCGATACGTTTCCAGACAATCCATTCGGTGCCGAATTCGACCATAACAAGGGTGAAATTTTGCGCAACAAAACTCATGATTTACAGTCATTTAACGGTGATGTATGGAATAAGAAAAAGTCCAACGGCATCTCGCTTAACCAGCCAATTTCCGGCATATTAATACCCGAGAATTTGGTTGATTTTACCGACATCCTAACCTCCATGCACAGTTTAGAATGAAATCATTCCTCTTCATAAATTGAGAGGAGTCTGGTTTGTTTTGTTGAGGGTGTAGCTAAATGACCCAACCTAAAACCAATTAGACGGATCTTCTTATCTGGTTGAACATTGTTAGCAAATAATTTCTTTGCTAAACTTGTGAACACCTCATCGTCGTCCATAGATACTGGGATAGAACGCCCGTGCGTGTGTGTCTCGAATCCTGTGTAGCGAATCTTAACCTCGGCAAGTCTACCCGAAACACCAATTTCTCTTGCCGATTTCATTACTCTTCTAACAATACTCAATAAATTCTCCAGTACGATTTCATAATTATCACGGTCGTAATCAAACGTGTGTTCCTTACCAATTGATTTACGACTTCTGAGTGGACTAATCTCATTGGAAGTTCTACCCTCATACACCCTCGTTATCCAAGATGCAAAACGTTCTCCAGTTATTCTAGCCAAGGAAAGTTCGCCATAGACATAGACCTCGTCGACGGTTGCAATCCCCCACTCGTTAAGCTGAGTTGCACGCTTCTTGCCGATTCCGGGGACTTCGCGAATATCGCGACCGTCAAAAAAATCAACAAGTTCGTCAGGTAGTATTCTAAAAATTCCCCGAGGCTTGTTTATTTCACTAGCCATTTTAGCGAGGATTCGATTGGCTGCTATACCAAAGGATGCGCTCAAACCTATTTCACGCATGATGTTGTCTTGTAATTCGCGACATAGTGCAACGGCTGCATCCCAGTCGTGATTCACATACTCTGTTACATCAAGATAGGCCTCATCGATACTTGCCTGTTCAAAGAATTCCGCCGGTTGTTTGAGAATTTTCATCACCTTGCGCGAGGCCCGCGAGTATAAACCACGGCTCCCTCTAATGTAGATTGCATTACCAAACGGTGCGCCCGGGCACCGCCGCCATGCTTCACTAATCGACATTGCTGATCGAATGCCAAATTTGCGAGCAGCATAGTTACATGTAGAAACAATTCCCCGACCTCTACCATTTTCTGGATCCGACCCTATTACGAGGGGTATTGATTCATCAAAACCGTGGTGGAGCGTCTCTACTGCGGCATAGAAGGCATCTAAATCACAATGAACTATGATTCTTGAATCGCTCATCTTATCACGTTATTGCTCAATGAGTGTCACAGGCTTTTGAGTTTGTAGTTATTTGAGGTATGATTTATTGACGACAAAGTCGCATTTCTTGCGTCCCAATATTGCGATAACGTTTTTTGCAATATCCAGCCCTACACGCCGCTGTGCCTCGATTGTTGATGCGCCAATATGGGGCGTACTGTGGAAGTTTGGGTGCTGAATTAACGCATAATTTTTCGGCACTGGTTCTACTTCAAAAACATCCAAAGCAACGCTTTGAAGTACTGCATCATTAAGTGCTTTTAGCATATCTTGTTCGTTTACTATTCCACCTCTAGCACAGTTGATAATGTGATTGCCGCAAGTAATACCTTCGGTGGATTTACCGGGCATTTTACTGACCATTTCGTAGTTAACCAAGTGGTGTGTTTCGTCGGTAAGATTACAATGAATAGAAATGTGAGTGCAGTTGGAAAATAGTGTATCAACAGATTTATGCAGTCTAGTGTTGTGGTTCTTAGCTATTTTAGGCGGCAAGTAAGGATCGTATGCATGGACCGTCATGCCAAGTGATTGAGCAACCGCTCCCACACCTTGAGCAATTCTACCAAACCCGACTAATCCTAGATTTTTTCCGGCAAGTTCTGAGCCTTTCATACTCTTCTTTTCCCACTTACCGTCACGCATTGTACGATCTGATTTTGCAATATTACGCACTGATGCTAATAAATGGCCAATAGTAAGTTCTACAACTGATTGGGTTGACGCAATTGGTGCATTTACTACCGGGATACCTGCATCGCCCGCAGCTTCTAGGTCAATATTGTCAACCCCGACACCGGCCCTAGCGATTACTTTCAGCTTAGTTGACGCTGCAATAACTGAGGCAGTTAATTTTGTGGCACTCCTAACGATAACTGCATCAAAGTCATTCAACACTCCGGAATTCAATTCATCGCTTTGAAAATATTTACTCGTCACCTCATGTCCTTGACGTTCGAGAAATGCAATGGCTTCATCGGATAACCCGTCGGTCGCAATAATCCTAGCCATGATTGTCGCAAATCATGATGGTCAATAAACTTGACATTATTCATTAAACTAGCAAACCATTGAAACCGGATGTACAAGTAGGCTTTGTTGAGCGGGACATGGCTGCAGAGTTAGATGTGTCTGGATTGTTGTGGGCAACAGCGATTCTTTCCATACCAGTTGTTATGGCGCTACCAATGCGTTTAGCGTGGAGTTTCTTTATTGGTATCGGGCACGAAGAATCGCAATACCGTAATTCTGTCAGACAAATTATCGATGCTGGCAAACAGGTATCTCCATTTAGAACAACACTAAACGATATGGCCCGAAGTTTGAAGATTAAACCCTCCAAACAGCGGCTAATTGAGGCTGATCTGTTTCATCCGCTGACATTGTCGCATTTCCTATTGTTACCGGCGTTAATCATTTTCCCCCTTGCGGTAATCATGGCGCTACCAATTATTGTTATTGGCTTACCCATGCTAATTTTGATTGAGTACCTACTGATCAGAAAAAAACTGTTGATTTACACCCTCAAACAAATGGAAAAAATTCTCCACTGGCAGGTGATTCATATTCCCAAACCGCACCGAGGTTCGATAGAAAAAGCGGGTAAAGTGAATGAGTTTTCTAACCACGTTATTCATTTTAATTACGTACCGCAAGGAGCATTCTTGGGTTTGTTCGCATGGCTCATCGTCCACTGGATTTTCAAATTAGACTCGACGACATTAGAACTGATTATCGCCTCGGGGTTGTACATCATTATGCTTGGTATACTAGGCGTATTGAACACCGCGTTTGAATCTGATTTAGTATTCGTTGACCCAGCAAAAGGTCGACTAGTTCCGGTTGACCAATGGCTTGAAAGTATTCTAAAACCAGTGGTTGGAATTGGTCTGTTATTCTTGATTGGCCGAAATTTGCTCGACCAAGCGAGAGACGGCAATCCTGTAGTGTTCGCTGGCACTGTCCTACTACTGTTGTACGGTGCTGCCATAGTTGGTATCGCCTATCGCTGGGGATACTCAGTTTGGCGAGGTAATCGTGTCAAAGACGAATTTGAGGCACAAATAATCGATAATCTGATGCCGTTATCCTACGATTTGACGAGAACGAGAGGTAGGATTGAGTTTATCGCTCAAATGTCGATGGATGAACGTATTACTGTGATGAATGAAGCCCCTGCAAAACAGCTCACATTTGCAGATTTGCAGGCTTTACCCACTAGCAAGAATAGTGGCAATATACCGAAAAATCCACTCTAATGATTACAACCAAGGTATTTCATCTGGAATCTCGCCAAATAAGTTGGCTGGTAAGGCTACCTTAATTTTAGAAACATAACCTAATTGTGCGGTAGTATCATTCTGCCATCTCTGATAATCTTCGAAATCAGTCATTTGTAAAACTGGATTGTTTTGGTAATTCCATTCCAGTGATTGCATTTCAACACCTGGGGCTTCATGTCCGGTACAAACTAACAAGTTCTTGGAAAATTTTTGCATAACTTGCAATGAATCCCAATGATCTCTGACTCGACCGCTTGGTAAATCATCCCTACCCACGCCACCTTGTCCCGTAAATAGAAAGTCACCGGTGAACACTTGTTTAGATGTGATTACCAACATCGAGTCTTCTGTGTGACCAGGTACATGACAAAATCCGATCTCTTCATCACCGAGATACAATTTTGTCTCTGCATCCACGTACTTTGTCACACCCAATGACGGTGTTGAGTGCCACATAACATAGTCACACCCTGTTTGATTAGCAATGGTAAAACATCCAGTTATGTGATCAGCATGAGTATGGGTCGCAATACACATCTGTAGTGTAAGACCCATTTCGTTGATGATGCCTAAGTATGATTCAACATGGTCGAACACGGGGTCTATCAACGCTGATTTTTGGCTATCGTCATCGTAAATCAAGTAGGTCTTGGCCCAGCCGGTTTCATTGAGTTGCCGCATCTGCATGGGGCCGACTGTGATGATGTAGTACTTCAATTTCAGTTATTTATGATACATTGTTAAGCATTAAACCAAATGAGTTTCTGCCAAAAAACATGAGCCATCCTGAAATCGTCGTTCATCTTGAGCATGACGGGAAAGTTATGCTGGTAGATGCGCATGGGAATGGACCTATGGTTCCCGTCAGAGGCCGTCAGGATAGTTCGCAGGTACTTAGATTTCCAACTATTGCCGAAGTGGCCAAAACTGGAATAATCTTCGAGGAAAAACTGCAAACTAGGATAGAATTTGACGGCAACACCGTTTGGGTAATCAAGGGCTATCCAAAGATAGACTGGCCAATCGAATGGGCTTGGAAAGACAGTCTAATTTCTGATAACTCTGTCCATCCTGTAGCCAGGGAAGCAATTTATCGAAGCATCCATCGCTTAGTATCAAAAGTGGTAATAAAAAATGATCAGGGTAAGTTACTCATGGCTAAGGTTATGCGTGGTCATTTCTCAGGTTTTTGGACTCTACCAGGTGGGTATATGGACCATGACGAACATCCAACCACCGGTTGCATTAGGGAGACTTTGGAGGAACTTGGAATCGATATCCTACTAGAGGACATAGCACCAGTGGTTACGCAGAAAATCTTCAATGATGAGGGTGTATCGTTCGTTTCATTTACCTATCAAGCCAAGTGGAACGGCGAATTGACAGATATGAACTTACTAACCGAGGAAATATCTGAGGCAGCCTGGTTCACCAAAGAAGCGGCACTCGAAGCCGCGGTTTCATACTTTGATTCTGAGGCCATTAAGCACCATGGTTAGAGATTTAGTAGATTTTTGGCAGCATTTAGACTGTCTTGTAGGCCATCAGGATTAGTTCCGCCACCCTGGGCAAATGTCGGCCTACCACCGCCACCACCAGCGATGTGGGTAATTATGCTCTGCAGTATTTCTACTGAATTATATCGTTCACTAGCCATGGTATTTTCCGTGGTTGCAACCATTAACTTACCCCCACCATCCCTTGAACCGAGTATTGCTAAGGTGGGCTTTTGTGGGTCGAGAGTAAGTTCTTTGAGCATCTTAGACATGTTCTTTAATCCCCCATCTGCCTCCATTATCACTATTCTGACCCCGTCTTGAGTATAGCTAGAGTCGTCACTACCAGAAGTCCTCAGCCGCACTATCTCTGCTTCAAGTTGTTCTATGCGTTTTCGTTGATCCTTCCATTCACTAAAGAAGCGTTCGGCTGTTCGAGGTACGTCGTTGATATTTACGCCGAAAACGTCGCTTGTTTGGCGCAGGATATCATCTTGTTCGCGCGCATAGTCTAGCGCTGCTTGGCCTGCAACGATGTGCAGTCTTTCAACCCCGTCTTGAACGGCTGCTGAACGGACTATTCGTATCGAACCAATTTGTCCTAACTCATCGTGATGTGTGCCACCACAGGCTTGAATATCATGGTCTGAGATCCTTAGAACGCGTATTGTATCGCCTTTTGGTGCACCTCCTTGGTACAAATCAAACCCGTGTTTTCGATCTGCGTCTCGACGATTGAGGATGGTCTTTTCCGTTCGGGGAACTTTGACAATCACTTCGTTAGCCATCTTCTCAATTGAATCTAGATCTTGTCGAGAAAGACGGTTATAATGTGTTATATCGAGCCTTGCTGATTCTTCTGCTTTGTTTGCCCCGGCTTGGTATATGTGTGGTCCGAGTATCTTTCTGGCCGCACCACCAACAATATGTACCGAAGTATGGTGGTCCATC
>DAUW01000021.1 GCA_002505355.1 Euryarchaeota archaeon UBA229
TATCTTCTAACTGCGTGAGTTCAAAAGTTGAGTCACAACGATACCTAAAGGATAATAGTTGTTGAGGAGGTTCATCAACGACGACGTTGACCATTCTAGTTTTATTATTACCAATTATTATGGCACCCACGAATAATGCTAGCCCATTTTCTCCCGGTGTCTTAAACCGATTTAGTGTCGATATTGCGGATTCAATAGCACCTTGGACATTTTTTCTCGTTCCCTTGGACTTAATGTTAGCCGCTTGGCCATGCTCATTTTGCAACATTGTGCGGGCGTCGGAAATTTGTCGATCTGGTGGAATAATTATAGTGACTAATTCAGTGCCAAAACCTTTCATCTCGCGTAATTCCTCAAGGGCAATTTTGAGTCTTAGTCGCTGGGTTGCGATATCAGTTTCCCCCGACATGTTGACTCCTCTATTGGCTGGGCGTTGGCTGTAGCACTTGAAGCCTCCCTTTGCGGATGAATTAAATGAGTAAAAATCCAAACAGGAAATAAAATTTGATGGTATAGTCTAAGTGCTTGAACCATAGCGTTGGGCTATGAGACCTCCTCAGATTGTCGCATTAGGAGGCAGCCTCCTGCGGCCGGAGGAATCACAAAATCGTGATATTTGGTTTGGCAAACTACGACAACTTGCTGTCCATGTTGAGGGCAATTCACGAAAATTAGGCATCGTTGTTGGTGGCGGACTACCTGCTCGCGAAGGCATAGAACTTGCCAGAAACCTAATTTCAAATCCAGACAAATTAGACCAAGTTGGTATTGCCGCAACGCGCCTTAATGCGACAATTATCCAGCAAGTTTTACTGGATATTGGTTGCAATGTTGCACCAGTAATTCCTCAAGATACGGGTGCTGCCGCAGATTATCTTGAGGAGTACAACATCGTGGTTATGGGGGGGACACAACCAGGTCACACCACCGATGCAGTTGCCGTAGCTCTAGCTAGAGATTGTGCAGCCAGTGATTGCATTATTGCTACCAATGTAAGTCATATTTATGATGATGATCCGAAGACCAACCCTAATGCTAAACCATTTTTTGAGATGACGATTAATCAATTGACCTCTATCACTGGAGTGGATAGGTTAGCCCCGGGAGACTCTGCAGTGGTTGACCCAATCGCAGTGTCAATTGCCGCAAAACACCACATCAATATTGCAGTTTTAGATGGTCGGGACATAGATTTAATCGAAGCCGCACTAGATGGGAAAGATTTTGACGGGACAGTAGTAAGGAGTTGATTACTTGGTTGATGTAAAGAAAATTAAAGAGAATGTTTCGAAGGTTACTAGTAAAATGTCGAGCGGCAAATTGCCAAGTCATAAGCACTGTAGAATCTGTGGAATTTCAATCTCTCCGAACGCCGAACCCAGAGTTTGTAAATCCCAAGAGTGTATTGACCAACATGAAAAGAATCTCAGAAATGAGAAACAAATGCGGATTTGGATGTTCATCTTTTTTGGGATATTTGCCTTTATATTCCTAAGTTCAATCCTCAGGCAATTGGTTTAATCTAACCATTTGGTCAATCATCAATTAATGATTCAGCACTTAATTGATCCATTCGTTCATCGCCGACAGACCTAAGACGATCACCAAGCTTAAACAAGGCTTCAACCGCTTCCTCTATTGATTTGTTTTGTTTTAGGAACCTTGTTGTTGGCCAACCACAGTCTATTATTTCTGGGTCAACGGTGTTTTCCTCAATCCAAGCCGAGCATGCGGTGCCGTGACATAAAGCGCTGAAGTTGTCGACATCAATCCAGAAGGTTCGACGACCGCAAACTGGACAGTCCCGACAATCCATGGTCGATAAAACAGTCATTGCTTCTTCACCAACGACATCAATATCCCAAACAACAACGCTACAGCTTTCAAGAAGCATTTGCTCGCTTTTTTTCAAGAATGCTCGCAATACCTGCCATGCAGTATCCTCACTGCTGAAGCAGCCTAGCCCGATTGTTGCCCCATCTTCCTCAGTAACGGACGGAACAAAAACCCGGGAAACATGGTCGCCCATGAACCTGTTAAATCAATCAATTGTATCAAATCTCTTGTCGAAATGGCCATTCCCCTTCAACTATCGCTAATCCGCCATCATATGGGAGTTCAGCTTTGGGCTTTTCAATTCGGATAGTTATTTTACTGACCATCTGATTCTTGGATATCTCATCAAACATCATCGAAATCATGGTCTCCATTAGCTTAATTGGAGCGGAGTTTGCTATTACTTGACGAGCGACTTTTTGTAAATCGGCATAGTTTATTGTCCTGTTCAAAGCATCGTTAAAATCGTGGTGCTTTAATTCAACCCATATGCTGACTGTGAAAGGTTGCTCATACGCATGCTCCGCCTCATAAGCACCATGCTTACCGAATACGGTATAATCTTCAAGGCCGACCTTAAACATCTAATTCTCTTCCCGTTCGTGGACCCAAATTAGGTGATAACCAAATTGAGATTTTACTGGATCTGAGGTTGAGGATAGTGGGATACTCCATACTGCAGCATCGAATTCCCGCACCATCATACCTTTTCTAAACCATCCCAAGTCCCCACCCTTTTGGGAAGATGGACAGGTACTTTTTTTCCTAGCGAGTTTCTGAAATTCTTTTAATTTTGAAATCTTGTCTTTGATTTGTAAGGCCTCTGATTTAGAGTTGACCAAAATGTGTGATGCCCAAGCACTAGGAGCGACCATGCTTAGCCCTATTCTAGTCCGTTATTGAATTTCACTGAATTAGGCATTCAAGTCGTAGGCTAATAACCTCATGTATGAGCCATATATGGTTCCAGACACGTGAAGTGATTCCTCATTGAATCGGTCCATTGTGTCGAGGTAAGTGTGATACTCCCAAGCACCACCTCCGTAGCATGATACTGCCCGTCCGGTTTTGCCGCCCAATTCGTAAATAAATGGGCAATAGTCTGAATTACAGGGCATCTCATTTGGTTCACCTCTAGCCCCATCAAGTAAACTAAATCGGATGTTATACTTGCTAGCAATCTCAGATTGCTCCTGTTTGTACAATTCCGCAACATTGTTGATGTGCCGGTAGTCATCTATGTTGTTAGTAAACAGGGTTAGCGAATTTCCACGATTTTGGAAATCAGCATCTACATGATTCATGTCAAAATTAAGGTACAATCGCAGATTATTGCGGAGACTGCTTTGCATATCCTCAACATAGGCTCTGCTACCCCACAAACCTTCCTCTTCTCCTCCCCATGTACAAAACTGAATGGTTCGCTCTGGTTGACCAGTCTGGTTGACTACCTCTGCGAGTTGTCTTGCCATTTCTAATACGGTCGCTACACCTGAGGAATCATCAACTGCACCCTGACCTTGATACACAGTATCATGATGTGCTCCAGCAATAATTACCTGTGAAGTCTTGCCCCTAATTATCCCACATGGGACATATATGGTTCTCTCTTCATCATTGCTCACATCAATGATTAACTCTATTGATGCGGGCTCGGTTGCGTTTATCACTAGGGTTTCGAAAATGTCCCCAGCATCTTTTGACATTGCAATGAATGGTATCTCTGTTGGTATCGTGCCACCGTTTGCGGCAACCAATGAGTCATAGTTTGTTCCCTTGAAAATTGGCACGCAATCGTTACCCTCAATCTGGCCACAATTGATTATTTTATTGACGCTGATTATACCTGCGAGGTCGTTTTGGGCAGCATAGCTGTACATTTGGGTATTCGAGACCCCAGAACCATCCATTCTAACATATCCAAGGGAACCCGTTGCCGATTGCCAGAGAGACTCATCGGTACCGTTACCTAGGTCGATAACCGTCAAATCTTCGTCAAATTGGTAGGCTGATTGACCCGATAACCCTTGAATTACGTAATCCACTCGGTGTTGAAAAATAGTAACCTGCGAACCGCCGACTTGACCGATAGGGCCGTCACACGGTGATAAACCAAAGCCACCTTGAACACACAGTCTAAAACTTGGTTCTGAATTTACATGGTGCATTGGGACTTGGTACTCATTTGATTGCGGTTCATAGCCCATGGTTACTAATTGGTCGATTATGTATTGAGAGGTGTTTGCTTCCTCAATGGTGCCACTCATCCTACCTTCCCAGTCTGGGTGACCTAAGTCAACTAATTCGTTTGCATAGATACGCGTCTGTTCTGAGTCAAATTCTATCAACTCATAATCATAATCATTGCCAAAACCTAACCATTTCGGCTGCAAAACCAACACTGATGAAATCATCAACAGGGACAATCCTATTGCTATCACTGCACCTAGATTGAGCGGACCGATAACCTGACTCTTCATTCTAGTGAATAGGACTTGAAAGCGGTTTTCATCTGTTACTAGATCGGCTTCGACTGAAATCATTACTGGACTTCGGTTGCGCTCGCTTAGTCGCTGTATTAATTCTGCTTTTTTACCTGTAGTCGATAGGCCAAGACTGGCTAATTCCTTCTTCAAATC
>DAUW01000051.1 GCA_002505355.1 Euryarchaeota archaeon UBA229
TATTGCTTTACAAATTCCAATTTTGATACTGATTATGCTTGTCCCGTTGTATATGACTGAAAGACCTGGTGAGAAAAGGTTCCCGTGGACCGAGAGTAAAATCACCAATGATTCAGATATCCCAGAACAACCAAATTTCCAACTAATTTTTAGGAACATAAAAACCGCAATGAATATCAAATCTGCCCAATTAGGAATCCTGCTAAGTCTGACCGTCTCTCTTTCCTTTTTCTTAATACCAGTATTGCCATTGTTGTTTGTTAGAGAGCTAGGCTGGACTGAGGAACAATTCAACCAGACCAAAGGCGGTGTGATCCTAATTGTGACCATGATTGGTTATTTGGTTGGAGGACAACTTGGTAAGAAATTAGGTGGCAAGGCTACAATAATTTACGCTGCTATTGGTACGGCAATCTCTACGACTGTTTGGGGACTGACTGAGGGCATGTGGAGCGAAGGGATATTCATGATGGCAATATGGTCACTGAGGACTTTTGGTTGGGCAGTGGTAATGGTGAACATTTACTCATTGATGATGAAAGTAACTTGGGGAGAAGTAGGCGGCACTCAATTTACCGGATACATGGCCATGATGAATCTAAGTGCGATTATTGGGTATCAGTTAGCCGAGCCATTTGCATCTCGATTTGACTACCCAACCCTGTTTATCCTTGCTGCTGCCTTTGAGACACTGGTAATCCTAGCGGTATTGTATATCGATCCAGATGAAACCAGAAGAGAACTAAATATTAACACTGAGTGATAGTAAGATTATTGTCACAATATGTGTTACTGGACTACGAAGTTTTTCCATCGCTTCATGTATTCAACAAATACATCGCTTAGCTCTACACTGCGTAAGTAATCCTCAGTAAATGGGGGTTTTGCTGGACAAAAATTCTCATCATTCAGCCCCATTGGCCAGTCAGGGTGGGCGATACCAACTCGAGCAACTCCGACAATATCAGCCCCTTCATTCATTAGCCACTGGGCGTCTTGAGTGGTCCAGATTGCGCCTGTTGAGACGAGGGGGAAATCTTTGGGCAGCACATTTCGAAACCGTCTCGTTAGGCTTTCATCGTTGCCGTCTCCGACATCCTCAAACACATCCCAACAAGATATGTGAAGCATATCTATGTCCGATTGGCACAACAACTTTGCTAGGGTTAGACTGTCTTTGAGATAAATCCCGGCTTTCTCGATTATGGGTGATATCCTCACGGCAATTAGGAACTTGTCACCTGTCGCACTTCTAATTGAGTCAATTAATTCTAGCAGAAATCTGCTCCTTCCTTCGATGTCTCCGCCGTAATCATCGGTTCTTCGGTTGGTCTTTGCCCCCAAAAACTGGCAAATTAGGTAAGAGTGAGCACCATGCAATTCGACACCGTGGAAGCCGGCTTTTTCACATCGTATTGCCGCATCTGTGAATGACTGAATCATGTTCTTTACCTCTTGAGTTGACATTGCTCGAGTATATTCTCCATTCATTCCCGGTTCAGTGTTCTCACTCGCAGATATCGGTCTAACACCGTTAATTGCGCGCGGAGCCCGCATCCCTCCGTGAAACAGTTGCACTAGACTAATTGTTTCCTCGAGATTTAATTTCTCGGCCATTTTAGTTAGGCCCGGAAGTTGATGATCGCCCCAAACCCCCATCTCACCTTCCCAGCCACGGCCGTGCTCGGTGACGTTTGCTGCTGCTGTGGTGGTGATTGCAAAGCCGCCTTTTGCCCGACGAACTAACCAATTAATTTCCGCTGGGGATAATGCACCATCATCGTGGCTTTGTTTGTTCGTCATTGCCGCCAATAGACTACGATTTTTGGCTACGAAACCGCGGCCTATGTTCAAGCTTTGATTGGGTTTCATTGATTCACCTCGGTACAGCAATCTAGTGAGTTAACCTCATTTGGCCCCCATTATACTCTTGGCCGTTAGTTAGTGCTGTGAGTATCTCTTCATAGGCAACTACATCCTCTGCTTTCTTTTCATCACTTCGTTTGGCTAAACTACGTAGCGGCATAGCCATTCTAATGTTACCGTCAAACGATTCCTTGTGTCGTTCGAGGAAAGCCCAATATAGATTTGACACCTTGCAGTCTTTCTTTGGATTAAATTTACAGGTTTTGCAATAATCTGACATTTTGTTGATATACGGGGTTCCCGAAATATAGGGCTTGGTCATCATTGCTGAGCCCAGTGAGTAAGTCCCCATTCCCAAAACGTTCGGTTCTACTACCCAGTCATAAGCATCGATAAACGCTTCATGGAACCACGTTGTCAATTCTCTTGGATTAATATCTAATAAGCTAGCAAAGTTACTGAGAACCATCAGACGCGGTATGTGGTGTGTCCAACCTTCATCCATGACCGATGAGACCACTTCATCAAGGCAATTGAATCCAGTTTTTGCACCCCAGTAAGCAGCTGGTAGAGGATTATTTTGCTTCAAGAAGTTAGGCTCTTCCCGAATTTTGTCATAGACCTCTAGGTTGCGGAAACCATCAGTAACATCGTGAACGTGTTTAACATACTCCCGCCAGATCATTTGTCTAAAAAATCCCTCAACGCTGTTAATTGGAGCATTAGTTTCTAGCGCAGCGTTGACTATTTTCTGTGCGGACAATCTGTGCAAATTTACTGAAATTGCTAGTTTGGAGTGGAACAAATAACGACTCTTGGTACTCATTGCATCCTCGTATGGTCCAAAGAACTCCATGTTCGACATACCCCATTCTAGCGCTTGATTATGCTGTTCGAGGGTTGTTGGCACCTTGCTCAAATCGCAGGATCCCGGGTGCGAATTAAATTTATCATTGATTAGGCGCATGACTGCAGTGTCTATTTTGTCAACTGCGAAAACTAACTCTTCTTGCGCTACTGGATCACCACTCCACGGCAATCGGTTTTCTGCGTCAAAACTATATTTGCCACCCATCGGTTTGCCATCTTGCATCAACACACCCGTTTCCTTGCGAACTCGTTGGTAGAATTTATCCATCCGAAATGGTGGTTTTTCGCCGACAGTTTCGGTGAACCACTCGCGATTTGTTAGCCAGCCATCATGAGGTAAAACCTTGATTAAGCCGCCGCTAACCAGCGGTTCTAATTCTTGTTTGAGGCTTCGTTCAGCAGGATCGACGAGATTAATTGTGCCTATTTCTCCAGTGATCTCACGGAGCAAGTCATGATAGTTACCATCCGTATGGTAATATCTTACAGGATGTCCCAATTCTTGCGCTTCGTCAGCAAAATGACGCATATTAGACAACAAAAAGGCGAGTTTCTGCTTATGATAATTTAAGCTGTTACCTTTCGTGGCTGATTCGATCAAAATAAGCCCGTTGCCCTTCCGACTACCACTGGCCCAGGGGAATATGTCGTGATTTAATTGGTCGTATGGTACGTAGTACCAAGTAACTTCTTCTCCGTCCATGTTTGCGAATTGTAACTTAGCCAAAATAAAGGCCTGTTTAACTCAACGAGTCTTAATGCGTGTCTCATCAACCCACTCATCCCAGCTTGAATCAAAACCAATGTAGTGAATATGATAGCTATTGCCGTTTATTTCTTTGATGAGACCATCCCACCATTGGCCTCCCCATTCGACCATTATTTGCTGTCCTGAGGTAAATTCTGGCTCGTTAAACGGGTGATCATCGGGCCTAACCTTCCATCCACTGGGACCAACGACATACACAGTATTTCTGGTTTCAACGCGGGCAGTTGCTTTGTTGTCATAGGTTATCTTGAGAATTGTCGAAGTCGTTATAGAGGTGTCACCCAATTTAGGATGACCATAAGCAAAGCCAGTTAAAACATTATTGCTCACTGCTGCATTGATGATTACAACCTCTGGTTTAGGCTCAAATGGTTGAACCATTATTTTCGCTAAATCTTTGTAATTTATTTCCGAATCAAGCGGGATTCCCATTTCTTGAAACAGTTCTTTCGCTTCATTTATGTCTAATGCATCACCCATTTGGGTAAGAATTTCGAACAGTTTTCTTGCGTGAATTGTCCCAGTTCCCTCTGGGTCAAACACCGCGAAAGAATCGATTAACTCCTGCTCTTCTTCACAGATCTGTTCTACATAATCTTTGGTGGCCTGAGAATCTGGCTGTACGGCAATTCTGCTGGATGGCACTGATGACTCAACGTCTCCATCATCAAAATGAATCAAATATCGGTCATTATCCTCTACACCGGCTATTTTGCCAGGGAAGAAGGTCCCGTAGTCTTTCCAATTTACCAACACCCGTTCGCCAATTGCAAGTAACCCTTCGGCGCCGCCAACTATTTCATTATCAATTACTTGTTCAATTTTGGAACTAGACTCATCCTTATTCACCATTCCGAGGCGTTCCATGGCGGTTATAACTGCGCTTGTGACCGCTTCAACATCATTATTTATCACAGTCTTGTTATGGATAACGTCACCGCCGATAACCGAATCTTGCATGCTAACGTTTTGGCCACTGCCCGGTGGGGCAGGAATCCATTCACTACCAGTCCACAGATATTTACCATCTGGGCTTAAAACCGTATCGGACACAACAATACCAGTCCTATCCCGAATAAAATTATTTTGCGTTCGGTTATTCTTCATCCTCAGTGCTAGATTTTTTACCAGCAAATAACTTATCCAACCATTTTGGCGACCACCAATTAGCTCTACCCATCAGGCGCATAGTTGCTGGTACTACTAATGCTCGCACAATTGTCGCATCCAACAGAATTGCTAAAGCCAAACCAAAGCCTATCTGTTTGAGGATAACAACTGAAGACAGACCAAACGCGCTAAAGACGACGACCATGATTGCTGCAGCACCGGTGATAAGTCGTCCTGTTTTCTGCAAACCGTTAGCCACTGCTAAGGTGTTATCGCCAGTTCTTTCCCACTCTTCATGGATTCTTGATAGCATTAGCACCTCATAATCCATTGACAAACCAAATACAATACAAAACAGAATAACTGGGTTGGTGGTTTCAATTGGTTGTGGGGTGAAATTTAGGAATTCGGCACCATAACCCCACTGGAAAACAAATACCAGCATTCCAAAAGAGGCTGAAACTGATAGAATGTTCATTACTATCGCTTTGATAGGAATTACTACGCTTCTAACCTGAATGAAAATCAATACAATAGTAGCGATTAGAATAAAGGCAATGGCAATCGGGAGATTTTCAACTATCGCATCCAGTACGTCCAAGCTGTAAGCAGCAAATCCTGCAACCATCAAAACTCCATCCTCGCCCATGTTCAAATCGACGAGTAAATCACCTCTGTCTGCACGGACGTCAGAGACAAAACTGCGGCTATCTTCACCCGTTATCGGCCCATCGAGAGAAAATATCAGGTAAGTAATATTATTCGACAGAAACTGCGTGCGAACGAAATCTCTCTTCGCTATTGTTTCATTGTCGAGAAATTCATCGGGTGTTTGCCAAAACTGTACCACTTCTGATTCATTCATCGTTGATTCTGGTAAGGCATAACCAAAGGCATCCAACACTCTGGCATCGCCAAGGTAATCCTTCATCCAATTATGTAGTGCAATGATATTTTCTTCCTGTAATGGATCCTCACCATCAAAATCAATCACCACCATGGCAGCGTTTACCGCGTCCTCCGGCCACTTTTCATCCATTAGTTCGAAACCAACACGGGTCTCATCATCTGGCGGTAATGCATCCCTTGATGCTATTGAGAAATCTGCTTGTAAGAATGGCAGTCCGGCCCCTAATAATACCACTAGTGTTGGTATTAAGACTGCCCAAGGGCGCTCCATCACGAAGTTGGCAATCCTTGCCCATGCGCCATCTTCTTTTTCATTTTCAGTACTGAACGCAAACGGTATTTTGCCCTTGAACACGCGATGGCCGAGCAGTACCAGGATTGCCGGTAATACAACCACAGAAAATACCATAGCGATACTAACAGCTAAAGTCCCGCCGATACCTAGACTTGGCAATCCTGTATTTTCAAAGAATAACATGCCCATCAATCCGATAGCCACTGTGATACCGCTGAAGAAGACTGCTTTACCTGCGGTTGCTGTGGTCATTGCAGTTGAAGTTCTAATATCTCTACCTAGGTTAAGTTCCTCTCTAAAACGATTGACCATGAACAATGAGTAGTCAACAGAAACGCCAATACCAATCAGTGTGATAATGTTCAGTGAATACTGTGTGACATCTGTTACATTGGACAACCATATGGTCACCCCCATTGCCGAAACTACAGTCAGCATGGCAACTCCAATGGGTAGTATTGCTGCGATAATCGTTCCAAACACGATGCCCAGAATAATCAGTGATAGAGGTCCAGATATTAACTCAGCCTTGATTAAATCTTCTTGAATTCTTACATCAAAAATTACGTCAATGGCGATACCACCGGTCCGCCATGAGTTAAATTCTGAGTCAACCTCGATGTTATCCCAGTTATCAGCGAATAGTTGCTTAGCAGCTTTGCGATCAAGATATATTGTTACGATGTTCTTGGCCCAAAAACCATCCTCATCTTGATGGGCAAACTTGGCCCGCTTCTCACCAGTAGTCTCCCATGAATATTCAATAGTGACATCCTCCATATCGGCAAAATCAGCAAGTGCAGCTGTAACGGCATTTTGCCATTCAACTGACGAGTCATTAAGCGTTGGATGGTTAATCAGCAAAGTGAACCTTTCAACCCCTTCCTCATCTGAAGCAAATGCACTGTCGCGCAGTTCTCCTGCGTCCACTGATTCCAGATCACCCTCGCCCCACGATTCAGCCCAATTCGGGCCCAACGAGATTAACGATCCAAGCATTACGCAAGATAAAATACCAACAATCAAGACTTTTTTGTGGTGATCATAGACTTTCTCGCCAAGTTTGTAAAATGACCTATCTTCGAGCATTTTTGGGTCAGTCGCCCACTCCATAGAGACAGACATCTAAATTGAATATTTCAAGTAATGTTTTGCCGTGCTGTCTGTAGCGAGTACAAATACGAGTATTCATAACCAATTGTGACCGATTGTGTACTATGGCAAGAGCATTGTTGGGCGGAGGCTGTTTTTGGTGCACAGAGGGTGCATACAAACGCATGAAAGGTATTACTTCTGCACTCCCTGCATATGCCGGTGGCCAGACTGTTAATCCCGACTACCGGTCAGTTTGTGATGGTATCACTGGACACGCGGAAATAGTTGAAATTGAGTTCGACGAAAGCATCATTTCTTTTGAGACGATCCTAGATATTTTCTTCACCGTTCACGACCCTACTCAACTCAACCGTCAAGGTAACGACGTAGGTACACAATATCGCAGTTGCATCATGCCTCTTAACTCCGAGCAGAAAGAAATTGCTCAACGAAAGATTTCCGAAATGCAGCCGATATTCAACAATAAAATAGTCACAACTATCGAAGAGCCAATCAATTTTACCGTTGCCGAGGAGTACCACCACGACTACTATGCAAGAAATCCATATCAAGGGTACTGCATGGCGGTCGTCGGGCCAAAAATATCCAAAATCCGTAAAAAGTTCGCTCACCTTTACTAGGGTGAAATTCAATAGACGGCTTCTACAGGCTGGTCCATGGTGAATAAAATTCCAACACCTCCCACGCCGATAAATGAGCCAGTACTTGGATACTTACCGGGTAGCAAAGAGCGAGCAGAGTTGAAAGCTGAACTGGTTCGTCAGAGCAGCGAAGTCATTGAAATCCCTTGCATAATCAATGGAGTAGAAGTTTACACAAATAATATTGTTGAACAAGTTATGCCTCATAACCATAGTCACGTGATAGCAAGAGTTCACTTAGCTGGAGAACAAGAGGTCAACGATGCAATAAATGCTGCACTATCAGCCCATCAAAGTTGGTCAACAATGCCGTGGGATGCCAGAGCGGCAATATTTCTGAAAGCAAGCGAATTACTCAAGGGTAAGTATCGGGCGAAAATTAATGCTAGCACGATGATAAACCAATCAAAAACCTGTCATCAGGCGGAGATTGATTCTGCTTGTGAATTAATTGACTTCTGGCGATTCAATGTCCAGTATGCACGAGAAATTTACGAGGATTTGCAACCACCGGTTTCGCCATCAGCAATGTGGAATTCTAGCGAAGTACGACCGCTAGAAGGTTTCGTGTTTTCTGTCACACCGTTCAATTTCAGCAGCATTGCTGGCAATCTACCATCCTCAGCAGCAATAATGGGCAATACTGGGGTTTGGAAACCAAGTCGCAACTCATACCTATCCAACTACTACCTCATGCGACTGATGATGGATGCTGGTTTGCCCGATGGGGTAATCAATTTCATCCCTGGTAAAGCCAGCATGGTTGGTGACATATGTCTCTCACACCCCATGCTTGCAGGAATTCATTTCACTGGTTCAACCTCGGTGTTTAGACAAATGTGGAAGGATGTAGCAAACAATCTAGCCAATCTTCGATCGTATCCGAGAATAGTTGGTGAGACCGGCGGTAAAGATTTCATTGTCGCCCATCCGAACTGCGATCAAAAAGCACTTACTGTAGCTCTAATAAGGGGTGCATTCGAGTATCAGGGACAGAAATGTAGTGCAGCGAGTAGAGCCTACATACCGGAGTCTGTGTGGAATGCAATTAGCGAAGACTATGTAAGCGAAGTTAGCAAGATCTCTGTTGGCGACCCGAAGGACTTCTCTAATTTTATGGGAGCAGTAATTGACCGGAAATCATTTGATAATATTGCCGGATACATTGACCGTGCCACTAAGGATTCCGGCTGCGAGGTCATCACTGGAGGCAAATACGATGACTCAACTGGATATTTTGTTCAGCCAACCACAATACTTTGCTCGGATCCTAATTACGAAACCATGGCAGAGGAGATTTTTGGCCCTGTCCTATCAATATACATCTACCCCGACCACGAGTTTCATGAAACATTAACCCTGTGTGATAACACCTCTGAATATGCGCTAACTGGGTCGATTTTTGCTGCTAATCGAGAAGACATTGAGGTTGCCATGGCTGCTTTGAGATATTCTGCTGGTAATTTCTACATCAACGACAAGCCTACTGGTGCAGTGGTTGGACAACAGCCATTTGGTGGAGCAAGGGGTAGTGGAACTAATGATAAGGCTGGCTCGCCACTGAATCTGCTCAGGTGGGTAAGCCCGCGGTCAATCAAAGAGACATTCGCCCCGCCACATGACTGGACTTATGGTTTTCTAAAAGAGTGAAGCGGCAACTTTTTGCTTTTGTCAACATTGTTGACCGATTCAGTGAGAACCCTCGGCTCGATACCGTTACTGACAAGGGAAATTAACCACCAACCAACAGTCAAGACAGGAGTTGAGGTTAACATCAGTAGGCACAAAAATACGATAATATTACCCTCTGATAATTGCCATGACCACCAGCTACAAGCCACCATAGCAATAAGGAAGAAGATTCTTGCAGCCTCACTAGGGGTTGACCATCCTCGATGATCTTTCCGTGGTGCAAACAAATATTCTACTACGCTCACGGTGACAAAATTATTCTTAGGTGTTAAAAATGCCTGTTTGACATATTGGCTCCGGAGAATTATTCAAACTAAACTTCCAGGGTCAACCCCGCAGTGATGATTGCTATGGCCGACTGCTGATTTTTCAGTGACGAGTGATGGGCGAACTGAGCGGGACAAAAAAATAATTGTCAGGGAAAACTATGCAGGGAGTCCCGCAAACCAGCCTTTCGCCTGCCCCACACAACCTATATTTGTCGCAGAAATCATCGCCATGGAAAACAGTCCTCTCTATGTTAACATCGGTGTTAATATTATTCTTTTTTGTTCAAATATTTGTGGTAGTAGTGTTTGGATTTGTCGATGGTGATATGGACGGGGACCTTGGTCCAATGGATCCTTTGTTGGTTATCTTTGGAACACTATGCTCTACACCTTTCCTGTTGTTTTTCCTGTTAATTCGCAAACCCAAATTAGCTCACGTTGTTAGAGTTGACAGTAATCCTGCGGGCAGTAGTGCGCATTACATCACTCCAGGGACATTGATACAGTCTCCTGGTCCAACAGTTTTACAGCACCACCTAATCCATAACACGTCACCGTTAGAAATGCCCAGCGTGAGGCAATTGTGGTTAATCTTCATCGTTGGAACCTTAGTTTCAAGCATATTTATGGCACCGCTACTGGTAACCAGTGTTAACGTCATCACAGTAGCATTATTCCTTATCATTGCATTACCAGCTTGGATTGTTGGCTTTTCAACACCGGTCTTTGCGTGGTGGTCAACTTCAAACGAATATTTTGGCTTGAGTACGACAAGGAGACAAGGGGAATGGATGTTAATCGCAGGTATGCTTTCGACTTTGCCGGCATTACTGATAAATTCTCTAATATCGCCCATCATCATAAATTTACTCGGGCTATCGATAACCAATGAATACAGTATTGGTTACGGGATGATTTTATTCTTGTCTGCACCAATTGGTGAAGAGATTTCTAAAGCCCTTGCAGTATTACTACTAGCGCGCTTTATCGACTCACCTAAGCGTGGATTTCAGATTGGCTTTTCCGTCGGCCTAGGCTTTGCACTATTAGAAAACATGCTCTACATACTCAACTCCCTGTTGACCGGCGAAGGAGCAGCGATTAGTTTTGTCTTTACCGCCGTGTTAAGAGCGATAGGATCGATCCCCGGCCACGCAACATGGACAGCAATATCCGGTTTTGCTATTGGCAAATATGTTGTGCAAAGAGGATGGAACGAGCGTGCTCTAGGAATTTTTGACAAATCTAAAGCCAAATTAGACAGTCAGTGGATATTGTTTGATGGG
>DAUW01000039.1 GCA_002505355.1 Euryarchaeota archaeon UBA229
GCCATAATATTCCCACTGATCCATACTCCATCCGGACGGTAATCCGCTTGGTGGTAGAGGTGGACCTCGATGCGCTGGGACCTGTGGAATATTTTGGGGTGGGGCTGGTTGCATCATGGGTTGAGGTTGTTGTTGGTAACTTTGAGCATGGATTGGTGTTTGATGTGGTTGTGCATATTGAGGAGTCTGCAGTGGTTGTTGGAAGATTTGTTGCGCACCTCCGTACATGGAATTAGCGACAACATCTCTAGCAGGTAAGGTTGTGTCGGCCCACTGGAATCCTTGATACTCATCAACATCCCTTCGACGTAGCATAAACATGCCACCGAGCAACGCACCGATAATGATAATTGCCACAACTCCAAGAATAATTAGATTATTGTCTGAGCCAATATTTGTGCTGTCAATACTGGTGCCCGAGGTTTGCTCTTGTGTACAATCAACTCTTGAATCCAAACACGCTAGTTCTAATTCAAATTGAGCGTCTATTAGTTCCAACTCCAACTCGGCATTGTCACTATCTGGGTTGTCAGCAATCTGCTGGTTGAGATTGACAATCTTATTCTCTAAGAGTTCTACAAAAGTGACTAGCATTTCATCACTCAATTCTGATGCAGGCGGAATCTCCTGAGTTACAACCCACTTCGGTGCCATTTCTGGCGGGGTTTTGTAATTATTATTCAGACTGTCAACCCCACTCATTCTAACCTTGAAATAATCACCGTAGTTGTATGCGTCCCCTCTTGCTAGATTTTCTCCCGTAAGATCTCCAACCACTGGTATGTTCATCTGGGTCTCCCAACCTGACGATGATTGAGCCATATCTAGTTCGTATACCCAGATACCATCACATATTCCATCGGCGCTACAGGTTTGCCAGGTTACCTCTATGGAAGTGAATAGCGGTGCGTCATCGCTCAAGTAAAAGTTGACGTAAGGCAACATTCCAACATACAAGTTGGTCGCTTCAACAACCATGATGCCAGTTTCATCTGGGCTCTTTGCGATGGTGAAAATATCAGAGTCGTACACATCTACTACGATGGTATATTCGTTTGTGGTGTACAAATCAACTACCTTTATCTCAACGTTCTTGTAGCCTATTTCATCAAATTTGAGTTTCAACATTCCTGTTTGACGGTTATACTGAGCTCCTCCTGCTTCGTCTGGAGAACTTACAATTACGGTCAACTCGCTGTTTTCATTATCGACATCACTCACTAGTGCATCTAAGTCTACCGACATTTCTGCGCCGGTTTTAATCCTCAGACCATCAAGTGAGGTCAAGTCAATAACTGGAGCATCGTTAACAGGGTTGATGTTGATGAGAATGGTCTGATCGGAACACTCCATGTCTGTGTCACAGGCTCTAATAGTCAACGTTGTTTGTCCTTGTGAATCAGTTCCTATGGTTTCGAATCCAAGAACACCGTTTATTATTTGCGATGAAATTACGCCTGGATTTGTCTCGCTCACAATATCGAACGACAGCGCACTGGAGGAACTTGGTTGCCCATCGGGGGTTGTGTCACTAACGTAGGGTTGCAATCTTAGTGTTCCATCTGAGTCTGGTCCCTCCTCATCGATGGTCTGTGTCGGCAAGCCTAACCACCTTGGCTGTCCGTTTTCGATCACGTTAAACTTCAAAGTCCCATATGGCAAATTGCCTTGGTTGCCATAATCGCCGCCGTCATCAACCGTTACTAGGATACTCTTTTGCCCTAGAGGACAGCCTTGCAGTTCACTGAAAGCAAAGTTCACGGTAATTGTGCTCGACAGAGGGTTCCATGACACGAAGTAAGGGCTGTCAGAATCGACGATTAGGTCATAGAGCGGAGTTTCTGGGTCCGAGATGTGTGGTGTCATATCTATCTCTGATGGCACATCACATGTCACGGTAGGAACTGGTTCTGCTACAACCTGTGGTATTCCATTGGCAAGGCTGAATGCATTAGCGGTAACCCGCCAGGCACTGGCTTGCCCGCGTCCGTCAATTGTTTTGGAGCGTAAATCATAGGTCCCTGATGGCATTGTTAGTGATGGAGTCATGGTATATTCTCTACCCTCGTTGCTGGTACCCTCGTTGACGATAACATCGCCTCCGGAGTCAATGCTGCCATCCCACGCATTCATACCAGCTGGAGAGACCTCTAGCTCAAAGGACATGGTTTGAATAGTATCGACATAATCATCAGCTCCTCCTTTTGCCACCACTGTGAAAATTGAACCGCGCTCAATTACGTTATCGCCGCTGACAGTTGCTTGTTTTGCTACTGGTGGTCTGTCATGACTAAAATCCTCTACGGCAATGTTATTTCTAGAGCTACCGTCACCAACCAGTCCGCTTAGTCTGGCGCCAAAAGCAGTTGACCAAGCATTTGTCGGCAGATTTGTGGTATCCACCGAAGCGGAGTGAGACATACTTGCTTGAACCGGGAGGTTTGTTATTTGCTTGGTTGAGACTACTATCGGGTTGTTACCGTCCATGTAGACAATTTCCAAGTTACCTCCATCAGAGTAGTCTAGGCCTCCAACGTTAACGACGGAGGCAGAAACAGTGACTTGATCCCCGCGAATGTAACCCTCTGCAGATGAAGGGTTAACCATAGTCACGCCGGAAACAGCAAGGTCCATTTTTGGCCCCATGTGGGAATCGCCTGCTGCGAGCACGCTGCGATGTGCGGTATGGTCACCATCGAGTAACGCTGCTACCGTCAAGAAGTTGTCTGCAGCGCTGTGACCGCCACCTGCTCTAACAGTTGAGATAGGAACGGACCACGATTTTGTTACAGAGTTTCCTGCGGTGAGAGTCACTGACTCAAACGCATTTCCGTTGTTGTTTAGCAACCACTTTTTCCAAACGTGATGGGGATTTGGTCCACCACCATCGTAAGATTCAGGGGATGTTTCCTCGGTAACCGCTGCGTAAATTGTCACGGTTTTACTTCCCGAGCCAGAATATGCGGCAGTGATGTCAATATCCATCATGTTGCCATTTTCAGATTGGAACACTGTCACTGAGTAATCTGCCGCATTTGAGTCCATGTTGCCGCCTTGTTGATAGAAATTCGCCGTATTGGTATTGCTGGTGTAGTATGAACTGCTGGAGGTTGCATCACCCCACACCATGGTGGGATAGTAACTCGGGTTGATGTGAGCCCTGCGATTGATTGGGCTATCACTCGGCCAGCCATTCGATGCCGATTCGTAAAACGAAATGTAGGTGTAATCTTCGGATTGACTACCGCCGCCGCCGTTGGTTACATACAAGTCATGCAGGGCATTGGATGCCCCGTGACATGGCCCACACCAGTGCGCTCCGACGTATTCAGTAAATACTGTGTGCCCAGGCGACTGAGCGTTGCTTACGTTACTCTCGTCGTCTAGATATGATGTTGATGAATTGCTGTTATCGGCAACTATAGTGAATGCAATACTCCCAAGAAATAGTGCGACAATCATCAGCGAAATTGACTTATTATACAACTTCATGCCTGTTGCTAGGTTAAGGCAGTATATCAAACCCTCTATTATTGGTTTATTTTCAATGTTTTGTAATTCGATAAGTAGCAATTAAATCTAACCGACATTAGCGTTATCTAATGAGTTCGACAGAATGGGTAGTCTTAGAAGATGAAGGGGGAAAAACCTACCTAGTTGAGCTGGTCAAAGATACCGTCAAAATTAAGGGACTTGGAGTGTTTAATCCACTGGCTGAACTCAGTGGAAAAGCCGTGGGTGAAAAAGTAACCATAGGCCAAAAAACTTTGACCAAATTGAGCCCTAGACTGCCAGAGATTTATCGAAGTATGAAGAGGAGGGCTCAAACAATATCATCAAAAGATGCTGGGTTACTCATTACGAGACTTGGGATAGGCCCCGGCGATGTTGTCTTAGAGGCTGGTTTAGGCAGTGGTGGATTATCCCTCCACTTGGCTAGAGTATTAGGCAATTCTGGAACACTGATAACCGTCGAGATGCGTGACGAGCATGCTGATGTAGGCCTCGCTAATTTGACAAGAGCACGAGACTGTCTGCTGGAATTTCCAACCCACCATCACATATCAGGCGACATTGCAGAGTTGAATGAGGATATCATTCAGTCATTCGGGCAATTAGACGCTGTTATTCTTGATTTACCTGATCACAAATCAGCAATTAATGCAGTTGCTAAATTGCTAACAGCGGGAGGTAGACTGGCGTGCTATTGCCCAGTTACGAGTCAAATTGAGAACTCCTGGGAAGCATGTGAAGATAACGAATTGGTTGTTGAGTGGGCTGGTGAGTTGATGGAAAGGCAATGGGGTAGAGCTTCTAAGGGCGGAATTAGGCCAGTAAACGGTCCATTTGGACACACGGCATTTCTACTAATCGCTCACAAACGGTAATCAGAATTTTTGATTTTCTACAACTCTTATTTTACTATCACATTGCGGGCAAGTAAACTTGAACGGGGGTGTACTACCCCTTGGTACACCGAGTTTGGCATCACAAAACGGACAAATAACCTTGTTGTCGGGTGTCATCCTGCACTCATTTGACTTCAGCTTGTGCGCTTGTACGGTTTTTTCTTCTTTCTTCTTTGGCTTTTTATCGCGCTTTGCAGGTTCACTTGCTTCACCAGCCTCCTCGACTGTTGCGTCGACAGTGGCTACCTTTCTGCGCTTTCGAAGTACGTTCATCAGCAATAGTAGCAATATTGCTAGAGCCCAACCGCCACCCATGATTGAGATCGTTTGTTGTTCATCAAATTGAACTCCGAACGGCAACTCGACTCCGTTTGGTGGCAACTCTGGACCATCAACAGTTATGGCTAACTGGTTGATTGAGTCTTGATCGTAAGGGATACCACCAACTACAATGCTTGAAGAGATTTGTAGTATTGCGTCCTCAGATTCTGCAATCCGTGAGTTTATTTGGACTTTGAATTCTGCGCTTTGACCATTAGCGAGGCTAAATTGACGAGATTCTGTATCAGAACCCGCTGGAGTGATGATTATGTCGAATAGTGCCTCATCAATGCCAAGTGTGAAAATGTTACCCGATATTGGCGCATTAGCCAAGTTTTTGACCGTAACTGTAGTTGACGAACCGCCGGAAGACGCCATTGAGAGACTTTCGTCAGCGAAGGAAATATCGGCAATTCTGTCATTTTCCCAATTCGGCTCCACGTTAAACGATTCTACCACTTCAACTACGACATCGCTCCTCGCGCTGCTGGTGACTCTAAAAGTAAATGTTGAGGTGCCAGCATCCGCACCGACATCAACCAGACAACTCCATGCGTATGCCTGCGATGGTGTGGCTGGCGATAGTGTAAAAATTTCAGATAAATTACAATCTTCGCCGATGGTTGTCAGCGTAAATCGGTCAACTCCGCTTCCGGTATTTTTCACTGACACACTGCCGGTGATTGTTTCACCAGGTTTGGCGCTGTCATCGGCCGATAGAACTGTAATTTCGGCACTTGCTTGAATTGGGAAAATTTTGAATCCGATTAATGAAGAAACCGTATCATCATTTGAAGATGTTACTACAATGTTGACATCACATCCCGTTGTCGGAGCACCAGCGGATTGTTCTCTAATCGTAATAGTAACGGCTTGAGTGGATGATGGTTCAAGATTGACTGAAGTTGTTGACAGAACCGTATCAAACCAAATTTGGGCATTATTACTACCTTGTTGGAATTCAAGATTGATAAAGAATGTATCTGATGCTGAGCCAAGGTTAGTTATTTCGAAAGTGTATGTGACTTCGGAAATTGGCCCGGCTGCGATGTTGTTGCTGATTGTATTGACCGTAAGGCCAACGCTATCAGCAACCTGCATTTCGAGATTAAGCGAAACTGTGTACTCTACGGAGGAATATGCAACAATAATTGGGTAGGAGCCTGATTGGGAG
>DAUW01000040.1 GCA_002505355.1 Euryarchaeota archaeon UBA229
TTCTAGGTCCTGATCTAACTCAACGAAATCTGCTGGGTAGCCAGTATGTTTGACAACTACATCTATTACGGTACTAACTACATCTTCATGATCGGCGATGGTTGACTCTATTGTTGACTCTTTGACTGCGGACTGAACAACGGTCTCTACTGGCGCTTTCTCAACCTCTTTCACATCCGCATCAATTTTAGCCACCTGGGTCGGTGGTAGGTCAACAGAGTCACCCTCAAACTTCTCCGTTACTGACCATCCAGCCCCTTGAATGCCTCCATGTAGGTTATTTTTCCCGTCAACATATGAGACTAATTTACCATCCAAGATACGTAGTACAACATCGTTTGAATTGGCCAATTGCCTAATCCAGATCATAAACTTCTTGCCATCAATTCGATCTCCATTAATTGGCCATCTGCGAACTAACGACAGAGCAATTTGAGAGCCAAATCCTGCGCCGAATCTCAAGCCATATTCTAAGTTTGGATAATAACCACCTTTTGATAAGTTTAGATTGCCAAGTTCAGGGTCATTCTCTTGATGATTGGCAATGGGAGGAATTCTCCCAGTTAGCATCCCGTAAAGCATACTTGCATCTTCTATTCCTACTGCCATTGGATGCCCAGTGAAGCCTTTGGTATTGGCGATAACCAACTTGTCTGCGCTGTCCCCAAACGTACTGCGCAGTGCTTTAACTTCAGATTGGGCTGAACCACCACGAGCCGGAGTGTAGGTCTCATGGGAGAAGAACACGGTATTCGGTGCAATCTTATGTCTGTCTAGACTCCATGTTGACTCCATTGTACTGACAAATTTATCGACGGTTTCCGCAACATGTTCCACATCGAGCCGGGTTCCATGGTACGCTGAGTTGGCTATTGTTGTACCCAATAGTTCGGCAATCGGTTGGACTCCTCGTTCGTCGGCTTTGGAATTTCTTTCAATGACGAAAGCCGCAGCCCCCATCCCCAGTATCAATCCATTTCTACGTCGATCAAATGGTAAAGCCGTCTCTTCAACGACATTATGAGTTGATGCAGCACCTGAAGCGGCAAATCCCCCGCCAATCCATTCCCATAAATCCTCTCCAGTAACATCATCAGCCGATATGACGATTACGCGATCTGCTCTGCCTGTTTCAATCCAATCTTCTGCAACCCCAAAGGCCGCAGTAGCGGAGGCACACGCCAAATTAATCGTAGTATTTGGGCCTCTTATTCCGGTATATTGAGCAAATTGGGAATGGCCCATATTGAGCGTCTGAAAGAGGAACCTACGATCAAACCGACCCTCACCATCATCGCCATTACGCTTAGCGTGTTTCATTGCCATTTGTAACCCTGGAAAGCATGATGCAAAGACAATACCTGTTCTATCGCGTTGCTTTTGAGGAACCTGCCAATTGGTAATCAACCTTAACCCTCCCTTGCCAATTTGTTCGACTGGCGTGAGTGGAATACCTGCATCCCTCAGAGCAATTAATCCAGAGGCAACTGCTAGTTGTGTGGTTATGTCCCAGGCCAGGACGACCTTTGGATCAATGCCAAATTCTGTGGCTAAATCAAACGCACCCTTGACTCCGGCGAGTTGTGGAACATCACCGAATTCTGTGGCTTTTTCCATATTAACGGAGCCGTCTCTGCCTTTGATTAGGCGGACAATGTTCTTATCGAGGAGACGTTGCTTATATTCGTCAGTCACCTCAGAGATACAAGTCTCTCCACGGACCAGCCTCTCGAATACATCTTCTGAGAACACCCGTTCTCCACCCGGGAGACCAAGCGATATGCCGCTGATGACTATTGGATCTGCTGCGCGACTAGGCTCGACCGGACTAGACTCATGCGTTATAGCGGCATTCTTGGTCACGGATTTCGTCAAATAACTGACGGGGGGTTTTCTAATCCAGCGAGCTAAATCTGCTGCAACTTCAGCCTTTGTTACATCATAATCCGAATCAGTCTCGCAGTCACGGGCAATTTTCTCCACCACCGCATTAATTGTCTGATTTGATAAGCCCAGTAGTGTCCGTAAATTGACCATCCCAGAGCAGAATTTTGCTGGGTAACCAGTGACTGGCGCTAGGCAATCACCAACATAAGCAATTATTGCATCTTCTAAAGCAATAGTCACCACTGCCGTTTGATTAGATGAACTATTCTCTTGCGCAACTAATTTACCATCGCTGGCCATGTTTTGGTGATTTTGTGGTTGGGATACGGGGTCAGCCGGTTCGTTGTGATAAGCTTCTAATGGTCCTGCTCTGAACCCCTCGGATAACTCTGTAGAATCAGGTTTGGGCCACAGGAGTTCTTTACCAGTTAAATAAATACCAGCCAATGCCGTCAGGAAAGTGGCTATACCACCTTGTTTTGGGTGGTTTGTCATTATCGGTAAATGTGGTTTGTCTTCAAAGATTTGTGTCGCAAACATGCTCAACGCACGTTTTGGACCGACTTCAATGAAAACTCTGGCACCAGATTCGTACATCTTCTCCATTTGCGCGGTCCATTCGACGGAAGAGGCCATCTGCGGAGCTAGTTTTTCCAAAACAGTTGACTTTGCATCGTCACCTGACATCGGGTAAAATCCACCATCGTAGTTAGCAGTTATCGGAATCTGTGGCCAATTTATTTGCAGGGTCTCGAGGAATCGGCGTAGCGGCTCATTAGCTGGTGCTACAATTCGGGAGTGGAATGCATGTGATGTAGCCAACTGGGTGGTTACGAAACCTTTTGCCTCAAAGCTACGCATTGCAGATTTTACTGGCTCGGTTTCTCCAGCGATAACGGTCATCTTTGGTGAATTTTTATTTGCAGCAATAACATAACCATCGGTTTCATCGATAACTTTTGCAACATCCTCGTAAGGCGCAGTGACACTAGCCATAAGTCCCTTGTCATCAATTTGTACGGAGCCCATTTCTGTCCCCCGTGCGGCAGACGCACGCAATGCTCCATCCATATCGAGGATACCCGATGACATCAGCGCAGCGTATTCCCCCAATGAGTGACCAGCTACCATGTCAGGTTTTTGGCCGTGCGCATTGAGCAATCGCTCGATGGCAAGATCGGCAGTCAACATTGCAGGCTGAGTGTATTCAGTCTGCTTGAGTTTGTGCTCTGATTCTACTAGTTCCTCCTTCGTCAGGTTGCTGCGCAGAACGAAACTTGACAGGGTCTCGCCATCCAGTACGTCGACCATGGTTTCGTCGGATTTCTCCCACACTTTTTGCACCGCAGTATATCGTTTGAAAAGATCAAATGTCATACCGACATACTGGCTACCTTGGCCAGGGTACATGTGCGCAATTTTAGCGTTTGGAGGTAATATGGGTTCATCGGTTATCAATATCCCTTGAGATTGTAAAAAACCCCATTTATCTTTATCATCCATCGCTTTAATTGCTAACGCAACACGTTTTTCATACTCAGCCCAAGATGTTGCAATTATCGCCATACGATGGCTGTCTTGCCTGTTAAAGGCCGAGGCACTAAACAAATTGCTTGACAACCGTCTACCACGTGGATCCTCGTCAAATGATGGCCCCGAAAAGGAAATCCCCTCTAATTTGGCCGTAAGTTGTTGAATGTTGCTCGCTGAAATAAGTAGTAGTCCTCCTTCTACCGACTTCATCTCCTCGTGAGTCATGCTTGGTTTTGCGGTATTATCGTGAATTGAGAGGACATTCTCTCCAGTGTTTGCTGAACCAGCAGGGTTTGCCCACTCTGTGAGTAAATTCTCGTGAAATTGTCGATTGAACGCTTCTAAGGCGATGTGAAAGTTAGTACCGCCAAAACCAAATGACGAGATCCCTGCTCGCCGGGGGTGGTTTTGCGGTGGCACCCAATCTGTAGCCTCGGTTGGAACAAAGAACGGGATATTTGACCAGTCAACTGTCGGGTTTGGAGTCTCAAACCCTGCTGAAGGCGGGATTATACTGTTATGCAAAGCCAAGACTGCTTTCATTACACCTGCGATACCAGCTGCTGCTTTTAGGTGACCAATCTGTGATTTAATCGAGCCAACTGCAACATGGTCTCCACCATTAAACCCGGTCCACAGGGTTGATAGGGATGATAATTCGGTAGCATCTCCAACCTTTGTCGAGGTCCCATGAGCCTCGACTAAATCAACTGTTGAGGCATTGTAACCCGCTTGTTGGTATGCTCGAGCAATAGCTTGAATTTGTCCTCGCTGACTAGGGGCGGTTATTCCTTTACCCCTGCCGTCTGATGAACCGCCAACCCCTCGGATCACAGCGTGAATTGTGTCGCCGTCATTCATCGCATCTTTGAGTCGCTTGAGGACCATCGCACCGGCACCTTCGCCCATGACGAAGCCGTTTGCTTTTGCATCAAATGGCGTTGAATGGCTAGGTGACAATGCTCCAATAGCGCTGAATTTCGCAAATGTGGCTGGATCCATAGTTCGGTCTGACGCACCAGCCAACATGAGGTCAACCTGGCGGTTTTGTAACAGTCGACAGGCATCTAAAATTGCGGCCATTGACGAGGCACAGGCGGCATCTGTAGCATAGTTGGGACCTTGTAGGTTGAGTAAATTTGCGACTCTTCCCGAAACTACGTTCGCCAATTCACCCGGCATAGTGTCTTCATCAATTCTCGGACTGCGCTCAACTAATTCAGCTTTGAACTCATCAGCATTTTCCTGTGGCAAACCGTGCTTAATCGCCACATTCTTGGTGTGATTAGACCAAACTCGGATGTTGGATAGATTTCGATTTTCACCGCCCAAAGCATTGGCAAAGATGACTCCACACCTGGAACGATCAAAATCCTTTGACTCGCCATCATAACCGGCGTGCTCTAGAGCCGCAGCTGAGACTTCTACTGCCCACAACTGACAAGGGTCAATTTGACCAAGCGTTCCCGGTGGTTGGCGCCAGCGACGCCAATTAAATTCAAAATTCTCGACGAATGCGCCAATCTTCGAATAGGTATAACCCTCTTCGATATTACCTGGCTCCCCCGGTTTCCAAAAATCTTCTATTTTTCCGGGCCATCTTTCTTGTTCAACGCTCTTGATACTAACTTTCGCCTGCTTAATGTTCTGCCAAAATTGATTGATATCACCAGCATCGGGCATCAACGCTCCAAGACCAATTACGGCTATCGGTTCAAATCTGCCTTGTTCCAACCCTTCAGCAACCTTTCCGTCTGCTGTTGTAATATTCAGATTACCACCTCAATTATTCATTATTGTTTCTGGAACCATGGTTATTGAGTAACCCGCATCGACATAGATACACTGACCAGTTACTCCACTGGACAATGGGCTTGCCAACCACAAGGTTGCGCCAGCAACATCGTCTTGATTGACGTTTCTTCGCAACGGAGCATTCTGTTCGACATGGTCTAGGATATTTTCAAAACCCGGTATTCCAGAAGCCGCAATCGTTCGAATTGGTCCCGAAGAAATCGCATTAACTCGGTGGCCTTCAGGTCCTAGATGGCAGGCTAATTCTCGTGTCCAGCACTCCAAAGCAGCCTTCGCCATTGACATTATGCCGTAAGACGGAACATATCTGTTCGATGCCGCATATGTGAGAGTAATTGTTGAGGAGTTTGGGTTGAGGTACGGGAGGCCAAACTTTAGACAGCGTTGTAATGAGTTGGCAGAAATAGTCATTGCAGTATTAATGTCTTGATCCTCGACAAATAAAATAGGTCTATCGAAGCAGGTTCTTGGTGCAAATCCAATTGCATGAATCATAATATCTGCCTTTTTACCGGGATTTTCGGCACTAAAGGCATCGTAGAATTCCTTTGTTGTCGCGTCGTTGGCAACATCGAGGGGGTAAAAACCAGCAATTTGTGGCAATTTATCTTTTAATTGAAAAATCCTACTTCGAAAGCGCTTTTGATAGCCTAAGTATAGAGTAACACCACTCTCAGCGAGCATCTTGCATATCGCCCAAGCGATTGAATCCTCACTAGCAACACCGAAAATGAATGCCGTCTTTCCACTCAGGTTCAACATCGCGCTACCACCTATTACAAAGGTAGCAGACCACACTCGCTCTTTGACTGTTACCGTCAAAACCATCGAAAATACGACAAATGTACGGTGACAGATTTTAGCGAATCGCTAGACTAAATTAGAATTCATCAAGTAGATCATCGAATTCATCGGTTGCTAAATCAATGTCATCTAAATCGTTGAATAAATCATCAAACTCATCCTGTTCAGGTTCATCTAGTTCAATAGTCGGCTGCTGGTCTTCCTTCTTCGCAGCTCGCTTACGGATTGACCGGGAAACCACGCCTAACAGCAAGAATAAGAGAATTACTGCACCTGCAATTGCACCATAAAGCATCAAATCGTCTTCACCAACCTCGCTGATGCCCCCGGTTAAGGTTCCAGATGATTGGGTTGATTCGACCGACACAGGAATCATTGTTTCACTCAAATCAGCAGTTGCGTCGTTAGTACTGCTGGCTTGAAATCTGAAATCAAAATTAGTGGTTTCGTCTAAATCACTCGGCGCCAGAATTTTTATTTCTCGCATGCTAGAAGTTGCGCCCATTGCCAAATCCTCTGCAACAAACTCAGAACCTATGAAACTGAATCCTTGTTGCTTCAAGTCATTGAGGTTAGCGATATCTACTCTGACTCGGTCGTTGTCATTACCCTTATTGGTGAACTGTAGATTGATGGTGAATTCACTGCCAGAATCTACTTTTCTGGTTGAGACATCATTGATTCTTAATTCAACTGCTCCATAAGTAGCAATTTCTAAGGAATCAGAGAATGAGTCATTTTCTCTTGGGAACGGTTCATTCAGCGGGATTGAATTCCATTCTGTTACCGTTGCAAAGATCTCGAAATCATAACTATTACTGGATGATTGTTTTGTCGTACCACTAAATGTCACGGTGAATTCCTCAGTTTCACCAGCCTCAACGCTATATTCTCCCGTGGCACCTAGCATATCGGCCGTTGCTCCACCACTCCATTCATTAGTAATCTCAATCTTTGATGCTCCCACGCTTGCAGTATTCTCGATTGTGCAAGTCATTTCTACCGGTGCATACCCGGCTGGGCTAACATCCATTTCTGCCGGTGAATTACAATCGAGATTCACGCCAAATACTGGATTTTGCGCGGAAGAGTGTGGAATCAGTGGTAGTAGGAATACCACTACAAGCATCATTGCTATCCCAGTGCGCTTCATGGTGACCGTGTCATCGGTATGAACATTCATTGATGAATGTGATGGAAAAATGTCCATGATTTGTTCACTCTTCCCCATACAAGCGATTGGGCAAATCAACATGTGCCCGCCACATCAATTCTTCATCAATACCGGCGGCAATTAGTTGCTGAGTGCGTTTAGGTACAGTCTTGGGTCCAAGTACGGCGCCAGGCCTCCGTAAATCATCCATATAATCAGTCTCAAGTAAGAATCCGTGGCTAGACCTTGGCGCAGAATCTAACAATGTGTCGAGGGCTCCTTTGCCAATTAACACGCTAGGCGTCAACCCTTGAGTAATCAAAGAATCCACATTAGGTGGAGAGTAATGCCGTATTAGACGATCGTGTGATAATCCAGCTCTACTCGCCATTTCGGCCATATCTTTGTAGGTTGATTCTAACTCACCCTCAACGTGCAGTTGTAAGGCAAACCCGTCACCTGCTGCCCAACTCATAGTCTCAAGCAGCAACTCGTTGGATAATTCCCAAATCTCTTCGCTAACTTTCCAGTGCGGCCTACCGACCTCCCCTATTGCGTGCGCTTTACCTTCATGATAGAACTTGACTGCCTCCTCAATGCTGCAGCGATAATTGTCAATTGCTTGCTCTTTACCGCCCTCACCATCCTGTTCGACCCATTGGATGAATTGATGTGCAAAGGCAGCGGGATGTGGGCCTAGAACTACCCTTACGCCAAGGCCCACTTCACGGCGTACTGACTCTGCCATCTCAATCGTGTTTTGATATGTAATTCTGTGACCTTCTCTTGTCGTTGGTGGTGAGGAGAAATCAGGACAGTGAATCAACACTAGATTGGTGCCCCCGGCCTTTTTGAAATCCCTCGCTGCATCGAGGTATCTGCCATTGCGATTGAGGTGAAAGTGGTTATCAAGGATTGGCCCTTGCCACGCAAGCCCATGATTTGTCATTTTACCACTCACAACAATAGATTGTGTTCTTGCAGCTTTCCTTTCCAGAATACTGCAGACATGGCAACCATATTCGGATGTCTGGCATCGCTCACCACACACTTACCATTGCCCCAAACATATAGTTTCAAATTGTGCCTAGTGTCTTGAATTATTGCGCAGCCTAGCCTTTGATCATAGGTTGAACTACCACCAGTGAACTCCTTGTTCATTGACTCTACAGCCACTCCAGAATCAAAATTGAAGGAGGCAATTACAGGACCCAACTCAGTTTGTAATCCACTATCGTCTAAACCCAATCTAAGTAAAAGTTCCTTCGCTGCAGCACGGGCTGCCTCAACCCTGTGTGTACCGTGTACGACTATTCTGCCAGCCTCATCTATGATGATAGTTGCACGGGGTTTCTCCAACGCCTTGATTACAATATTTCCATTCTTTTGACCGGCTAACTGAGATATTACTGCATCGTGGTCGACTGGGGCCGTAGGAACAAATCGCACCAGCTGGTTTTCGACTCGGACATCTACTCCACCTGCAGCCATCATTCCTCCTCCATGTCTAGCCTAGAGGTCTTGTTTGATGAATTCTCCTCTGGAATTGGCAATTTAATCAATTGATTGTAGATGGTGTAACGCCAGGGTAGGAACAATGGCACCAGTAAGACCGCCTCTTTACCGTAGTCATTTCTTAATTCTTCAAGCGCCCCTCTCAATCTAGCTGCATAACGAACATCGCGATTTTCTGCAATCTTTTCACCAATCAGCCATTCATTAAGATCCCACCAAGTCGCACATAATACAGCGGCAGAAGATAAATTAGCGGTTACACCTTTTGGTGGTTTTTCCGCTTCGAAAATATTCTGCTTCACCCTCTTGCGCCATTTTTTGCCAACCGTTACCAAAGCGAGTAACTTCTTCCACCGGGACACTTCCTTCGCTTCCGCAATCATGTGCGCTTCCCAATCCTCATCATCTAATTCTGGTTCAATAAAGAACACCGGTCGGTTGTGGCGTTGAGCAAGCCTGTGAACTCTTCTTGGTTCGGGATCGGGAAATCGTCCAGAGTTGACTTCGTCGAGCTGCGTAACCTCTTCGAGAAATATGCCCATTGTACCACCAGAAACCAATCCATGAGCGAGGTTAACGCCGCTAGATTCTGCCTCATCTTTTTCTTCCTGCTCCCATAATTCAACCACTTCATCGGATTCTAACAACCCTATTCCATGCCATTCAATCGACGGACGTAATTTGCGGGGATAGACCACTGTAGGGATAGTCCCGTGCAGAACAATTTTGCCACCTTCTGGGTCTTCCCAAATCAGGTCTTTCCAGCCGATCCTAGAAGTCATTATGACTCACTCATTGATTTTCAAGCCATTCTTCAAGTTGCTGAACACTCCATCCTTGGTCGAAGTAACCCTGGATTTCTTCTTGGCTCCAGAAATTAAATTTCTCCAGCGCCTCGGCCATCTCGGGACTTACTGCTGCAGAGGGTGCAGAGTATGTCTGGGTCTGTTCAGGTATCGAAGCGTATGATTTGTCATCATCATAATCGTAGTCAAATTCATCATCCAAGTCCTCACGGTTTCTGCGTGAAATCACCACAACCACAACGGCAAGAACAGCTATTACGCCAACTAGGATAATTACTATCAGGCCTGTCGAGAATCCACCATCAGTTGAACTAGCAACCTTAACGTTGAAGGTTTTACCCTCTTCTTTACCATTGAACAATATATCCTTGGTTTCGTTATCATAGACAATGTAGTACATACCGGTGGTTGCATCAGTGAATTCCTCTAATTCGATTGACACCCACTGAGCTTGATCTTGACCAATAATCTCGCTTGTTATGTAGCCCTCAAATACCGGTGGTTGATTATTGGTGACGGATTTAATTTCCAAATCGGCAATTCCGGGAATTCCGGAGTTGACAAGTTCTACCTCAAAGGTAATCTTATCGCCAACTTCAGGGGAATCCGGGATTGTTCTCGTATTTCTTACCTCAAAATTACTACCCTCAAATTCAAGGATATAGGTAGAACTATCCTGGCCATCATTGTCATTACCTTCAATGCCAACTGCAGAGCCATCATCGAAATAACGTCCTGCACCAATGATTGGTGAGCCTGCGCCATCAACTGTTTCAACCCACATTACCAGATTTACTACCAATCCTGGTGCGTTTAGATTTGTCTCAGTCACATCAAATTGGCCAAATCCTACCGGCCACAAATCAACACAGTCTGCTGAAGCACGAATGTATCCAAGACTTCCCGCTGACAAGTCGAGAGGCGCTGATAGCGGAGTAGTGCCGTAATTATTTTGATAAACGTTCCAAACATTGCCATCTTCTGGGTTGCCGTTATAGTAAATCCAATTAAGCGTGGTAGCATCCTCTGCAAGACTACCTCGCTCTTCGATTTGACTGGATACATCAACGCAGTGATAGGTAGAGGTTGGCATCTTGTCAAATAGTTCAGGGTCGAGACCGCTCGATGCAGTTTCTCCACGAGATGCAGCCCATGAACCAAACACTAGTTTCGGTGCTTCATCATCAACTTTGATGACAAACTTGCCACAACCATTGATGACTGAACCAAAGCAGTATGCGGTGGTCAAATCTTCAGCCCCTAGTGGTAGATTGATCAATCTGAATTCATAGTTGAATTCGTTTTGGTACGAAGGCATCTTGATTGGAATATCGAACTTTCCGCCAGTGAAAGTATGAGTCGTTATCTCCTCTTCAACCGGGTCATAATCTCGCTCAGAATCCCTGAACACTTCTTTCCTAGTGATTTCCATAGTTAACTCAACTTCGGGCGTGATGAATACATTTTCAAGTATTCCAGAGGTAAATGAGTACTGACCAGAAAACATAACTACGTCACCACCAGTCACCGACCCAATGAATGTCTCTCGGCCAATTTCATGGTATAAGTTATCAGATATTGGAATATCTTGGTCTGTCAGGGTCGGTGAAACCATACGCTGGCCATCCAAATCTGACCTGAAATCTAGTCGCATATCGTTTTGGTATGTCCACGTTTGTCGATACGAACTTTCAGAAAATACCGGTGAATTATCTAAGTCTTTGATTTGGAATGATGGTGTATATTCACCGGATAGAGGTAGACCCCACTGGAAGTTAATTGGTATGTTGATAATAAACTCTGATTCGAACGGGTCAATTAGTACATTACCATCCATGGTCCTTATTGTTGCTCTTGAGTCCCCGCTCGAGTCAACTGCAATATCAAACAGGTCGCTATTAGTGACGGCGGTCTGATTTCTTGGATAATAAATAATCTTCGAGTCGTAGTTAGTCTCTTGCGGTGCTAAAATGATTTCAAGCATCTCAACATCCTTCCATCCGTTACCGTCCTCAGCATCGATAATGAT
>DAUW01000136.1 GCA_002505355.1 Euryarchaeota archaeon UBA229
AGGCCAAGCTAACCCACGGGCCCAGAGCAATTCACTCGCTTGGTGCGCTGAATGGTGCAACCTCTTGGATTAAATCCAAGTGACCGATATACATTCTGCGACAGCAATATCTTGAGAAGCCAACCTGGTCAAGCGCGTCTGAAACTTCTGTTCCCGAAGCTACCATTTCGTTGAACTCTTCCCACTTGTGCGCAATCACTGCGCCACAACTAAAACATCTTACTGGAATTATCATATTTTACACCTCATCGGTAGGACTTTTGTTTCTTTCGGCGGGCACCACGTCCGAGTTGGTGCTTTGGCTCTTTTCTTCTCGGGTCGTTGACCAATAGGCTTCGATCGAACCTTAAGTATTCATCTCTAAGGTCGTCATCTTGGCCTTCTGCTCCACCATTATAGAGAACTAAACCTCTAGCAATTGCGGTCCTTATGGCATCTGTTTGACCCATTATTCCGCCGCCCGTGGTAGTGATGTTGATGTCGACTTTGGCTAATCTATTCATGGCGTCTGCGATAACCAACGGTTCCATGGCCTTTCTTCTGGCAAGCGATGGTTGGAGAATTTCAATTGGTTCGCTATTGACTCGTACTCTGCCTTTGCCGGCCTTTACAGTGGCCCTTGCAATTGCAGTTTTACGCTTTCCTGATGATTCTACAGCCTTACTCTTTTTCTTCGCCATCACTGGTCACCTCCGGTCCATCTGTGGCTTGGCGCACCGAGATTTTGACTGATGTCACCAAGTGAAACAAATCTTTCTGGAACTCCTCTGCGTATTTTACTGTCATCACCGGGCTCATGCCCGTCCGGCAGATCTCCATCCAAATGACTTGGACAGCCGATTTCCACTCGCAGGTTTCGTAGTGCTCTGCGGCCACTGCTCTTGGATTGATATGGTAGCATGCCTCTAACGGCTCGCTTCAGTATCATATCTGGCATTCTTGGGAAGAATGGTCCCTTCCTAGCGTGATTTAGTTTGTACTTTTGTTGATAGTTATTGAACACTGAAGTCTTGCTGCCAGAAACTATCGCCTTTTCAGCATTAACAATAATCACTTTGTCGTCTCTATCTTCTCTGGCTGCCTTCAGGAGGATATCTGCCGTAGCTGAAGCTAAACGGCCGAGAATCATGCCCTCAGCGTCGAACACAAATGTCTTCTCAGCCAAGGATAACAACCCCCTTTCCTGATGGGTTTTCGTTCATAAGCTCGCCATAGGTCATTATTCGACCTCCTGCGGCTTCTATCTTCTCACGAGCACCGTTACTCACACTGTAGGCGGCGACCGTGTGGTTACTGGAGACCTCCCCGCTGCCAAGTAGCTTGCCAGGTACGAGGATGGTTGCACCCTCTGGAGCATGGCGGCTTACTCTGCTTAGGTTGGGTTGGGCCCAGTTCTTGCGACTCCTTGAGAGCCGCAGTGCCACATCTCGCCAAACAGCGGAACCGGTTTCGCGAGACTGGGCTTTCAGTTGATTGATTACATCAACCAACTGAGCATTTGTCTTGCTATTTGGGTTACTCATTTGACTCCCTCGATGCTTTGAAGCATGCTGGCGAATCGCCAACCCGTTATGAAAGCACCGACGCGTCCACCGACTAATAATCCGCGAATATCGCGGCTGTTTTGTCCTTATTCAAACAAAATATCGCCTTTTGCATCGAGTAATTCGACTGTTAAACCAGCCGCCCGACTCTGAATAATTATTTCATCGTGAAGAGTATCGGAGAAATCGTCAAGTGCGCCAAGTGCAGTAGCTCCTACAACATCGGTAAGTTGGTCAATCAGATGATTTAGAACGCAGCTAACGCCATATGCTTGACCAGCCCTAAAGGCGTGATCAACGCCGCCCACCTCGGGGTCTTCTGCTTTCATGCGAAGCATTACTTGCTGTGAGTAAGCCACCAATGCCCCATAAATGGATTCAATTATTTGAGCAGCTTCTAGATCTCCAAGCAACATTTGTGCTTCACTTAGTGCGACCCTTACTGCCTGCCCGTAAGTTGCGTGGGCAGCAATTAGGTCAGCGGTCTCTTTCTGCATTGCTTGGTCGATTAGGGCCTTCCAGTCTTCCATGGGTAGGTCACAGCGAATTCGCCACTTGAAGGTTCGCAACAAATCGGGAAGGATTTATCTCAAATCTTGAAGTTAGAATCTTCCCCGTCGACGATTCCTGCTTGTCTCACAGAGCCATCAGCAGCGACAAATTCACCGGCTTTGGTTTGATTGTTATACAGATTGACATCATCAAACCGCTTCACCATCATTCCTTCGCCCAGTGCTACAGTCAACGACTGCTGAATCATTCCCAGCGTAGCAACAGCTCTATCGCGGTGGCTGGCGTCGATTGTGTGGTCGGAATACCTTGCTTCTTCGAAGATGGTCAGGAACGCATCCAATTGCTCGCTCGGCACCATATCGAATGCTTTTCTCACTGCGGCTTCAAATTCTCTCGTAGTCTCGTAAACCTTCTTCATGAAACCATGCTTTCTAAAGTGACGGACTAGGTTCTTGTAACAATCAAAGATTGCAGCAATGAATTCGTTACTAGCCTCTAGTTGCAACATTGTATCGGTTAAGATTCCACGTAGAGCTTGTACTTGGCGTCGCGCCTGTGTTCGCTGGTAATATGCGGCTCCACCGATGATTAATGCCATCAATAGAATCACTAATGCCATTGTGTTGCCAGGCGTGAAGAAGCCCGTGTCTGCACTAACAGAAATTGGTTCGCGCCACTGGATCTCGTGAGAGATATTGTCCTGTGATGGAGCAAAGAAGGTAGAACCTGGGTAGTACGCAATGATACGCCATAATCCTTGACACGGTTGACCTTCACAGGTTCTGCCATCGAAGGCCCACTCGAAGCTGGCAATACCCTGTTCATTAGTTATTGAACGATTTTCACCATCGGTTACCCATTCACCGTCATTGGAGAAATACTGGCGTAGGAAGAAGACTTCCTCATTCTCTACAGCCAAATCCAATCGGTCTCTAATCAATGCAATCTCGCCAATGACCGGGTCGCCCTCTGATAGTCCGTTATCTCCAACATAGCGCCAAGTTTGCTGTACTTGAATATCGACTCTAGACCTAACTAAGATGTCTACGTCCATGAATGAACCATTCAGCGATTTATCAGCATCTCTTGCACAGCCGCCGTAATTACTCAGATCTTCTGTTGGTTCGTAAGCCACACGTAATACTCGGAAGCCCTCTGTCTTGCCACCGGTTGTCTCAACACCTTTCAGCGTTGGATTCTGGGTTGGGTCGCCGCTGAACCAGGTAATTGTGCCGCGGTCGTCAAGTGCTTGACTAGTTCTAACACGAGCAATAGGTCTGACATTCTCTTCAGGGTCGAGATAGATGTTGAGACATTTATCTCCTACTGGGTCGCCATTGCTTTGCTTTAGGACGGCGTCAATATGGAATGACTCCTTCAGGAACAGTCGGTAATATTCAGTTCCGTTTGGTGCTAGCCACTTATCTGTAGTCGACTTGAATGGACCAACATCAGTGATAGATAATGTTGAATTAGAGAATATTTGGTATGTCAGCGGCAGTGTCTTTGATTTATACCGATATTGATCACGATTTTGCGAGTCTAGCGCTGAATAAATGATGTTTATGTCTGCCTGTCCAGCCTGCACGCCCTCAATATCACATTCAATCACGAAGATACCAAACTCATCGGTTCTCACATCATTACACTTAGTAATCTGATTGTTCGGATCATTCTTCATGGTGTATTGGGCTGAAACTATCCTACTAGTCAAGTTGTTACCTAATTCATCGTATAGTCGACCGGTAAGAATCATTGGCTTGTCTTCATACTGATTGGTTTGTGGGTCAAATTCTCCAGTGTAAACAATTTCTTCGTCTGGTGCATCAATAAACGTTGTACCAATAAGGTTGAATCCGTTCTCAATATTTGGCATGAAGACGCGGAACTTCTCGCTGTTCGGAATAAAGGTACAAGAGTCCCATGCGCCACCCAAAGTCCTGATATCCAAGTCATCGGCGAATGGTTGACAGCCTTCATTTGGAAGGCTCTCCTCATAGCGCAAAATTACGTTTACTGGACCGAAACCATCGGGCAAGAATCCTGCTGGATCTTGCGCTAATTTGGCAGGAGTTAACGGAAGAATATCAGCCCTCAGACAACCGACCGATTCAATTCTACTCACTACGCCATCCTGATTGGTATCCCAATCTGATAATCCGTCGTTATTACCATCATAATAGCACAAATGTGAATCGCCAGCACCAGGTATTGGTTCAGGTAAAGTCAGTTGGCCAGCGCCTTGAGGCGCAATTGTTGCAACTAATTGTCGGTAAGTGATTCCTTGGAAATCGGTACCCTCGAAGATAACATCAACCAATCCGCCGTTTGGTGCGTTTGCGCCGTTAAGATTGACTGGAGTGATGCTCGGATCATTAGCCCCATCATCGGTTATCTGGGCGACGAAATTCCATGAGTCGCCACTCACCCTAAAGTTACCAAACTCTTCCTGTACCTGCCGTGGCAGTAAATCAGTAACAGAAATGTTGGTGCGCGAGATGACCCAGATATACTGACTAACTGTAGAGCCTTTTAGTAATGTAGATCCGGGATATTCAAACTCAAGCGTGAAGTTACCTAATGAATCTGTGCTATTGATGGTGAATGGGACTTCGAAGAAGCCATTGTCGTCAGTGTAGTTTACACCACTTCTGCCGTCGAAGGACCAGGTGTAGTTTACTGGGGCGTTTCTTACCGGTTGTAAGGAATTATCAACCAGTTTTGCCTGAATAACCGTACTTGTATTACGGTACAATCTTGGAGTTGAGGTCATTTGGAAATCCGTAGTTCCAATAACTGTAATGTTGATGTAAGCTCCAGTTGGGGAGAGGGTGCTTGTGTTGCCTGTAAAGTAGTATGCAGAATTGGTAAAGTCGACTCTGGTGCCGTATGTCTTTGCAGGGTATTGACTGAGCCAAGTAAAGTTGTAGTCGTAAACTGCATCACATGATGAGCATGCTTGTGTTGGTTTAGAGGTAAACTGAGTCTCTTGTTGACCTATGAATAATCCATTACCATCGATATCAATCTGCAGGGTAATTGGATCTTCAACCCATGGTGATAATGTACGGTTAGAAACAGTTCCAGTGACTCTAAATCCTTCACCAGTATTCATTTCAGGCACTATTTCACACCTAACTGCGCTGTTTGGATCTGCTGGGTCTACCGCACCACATGGTGGCAAATTGCTATTGCCACCATTGACTAATGAGATTGACCAGTTATTTTGCACGGTACTGATAAACGGACGAAGCAATGCAGCCTCGCCGGTCAAACTAGCTGGGTTTCCATCCCAATTCGTTGGGTAGGGTTTGATAGCTGAGACCTCATTGTAGTTCAGACCAGCATTAGTTAGCGCATCTGCATGGAACAAGGTTGCCCAGTTACCGAATGTGCCGTCGCCATTGTTGATGGTTTTATCGAAATAATACACAGGGTTGGTTCCCGGCACAAATAGCGTTCCATCAATGTTCATTCGATGCATTACTCTAACATTCTCCGGCTCGGTATCATCACCGTACAGATAAGGGAATGGCCACTCACTCGCTAACTCTGGTAGTACTTGACCTGTGACAAGATAATCGCCTGCAGGCAAGGTTGTATTGGTGTAAAGGCTAGTGAAGTCACCGGTTACTGGGTCTCCAGTTACCGGATCGGTAACTACAACGTGTCGCTTGGTTAAGTCATCCCAGATTATCTCCTCATAGCCGCCAGGGATTTGCCCGGGTCCATTATCTAAGCTTGCATTCAAACGTATTTGTCGCCAGGTTCCAGATATACCAACGTCTTGAACGAAAGTCACGGAGGCAAAACCTCGGTTATCGGTGCGGTAGCCATTACCGTCTAATCCCGAGAAATTGGTTGGTGCGGATATGTTACCAAATGGTCCTCCGCGCACGGTAAAAGTGATTGGAACATTGCTGATTAACTTGGTATAGTCTCCTCTTTCTGTATCAGCAGTATAGTGCGCCCAGAAATCAATCTTGAAAGGCTGCTCGCTGCTCTTGAATGAGCCAATCGGTGCGATATTTGCCGTCAAGTTAGCCTCTGCACCAACAAAATACGCTTGCGACTCAGCACCGTTAAACGCAAACAATTCCGTTACTTCTGCGTAGACTTTGTAGGTACTGCTGTCGCCCACAGTCAGCATTTCTGGATAGATGTACTGATTGTAAGTAAAGTTACCAAAGTTATTGGTTGGAATGTAAATCGATTCTATGGCCTTTGTACCATTATTTGCCCATTCGATGTTGATCTGCACGGGGAAGTTTCGTGCCGGTTCAAGTTGAGCTGTAACCGGGTTGACCCACGTTACGGATCCCGAGAACCGCTGCGGAGTAGTTGCATCAATCCACAATGTGTCTGGTGCATCTAGAGTTATGAACGTCGGCGATTTGTCGTCTTTATCGAATTCACAGTCATTATCTGAGTCCCAATCGCTAGCGGTATATTGAGTTCCACTAAGATCGATACAGAATTCTCCTTCCTCGACGTGATCAAAATCTAGATCTTCACGCGTATCGTTGTCATCGTCTTCATCGATTGCGTCTGGTCCAGTAAAAGGATCGCTTGGGTTTGCTAAGGCCTCACCGTCACCGAAATCGTCATGATCCCATGGATTAGTTGAGTTCCTGTCAAATCTAATAGGCCAAACGAGAATCTCGTCTTTGTCTTCCATTCCATCTTCATCATCGTCTTCATCAATATCGTCTCTGAGACCATCATTGTCATGGTCAAAGGCTTGGGTTAATGATACGAGTAACTCCACATCATTGGTCAAACCATC
>DAUW01000139.1 GCA_002505355.1 Euryarchaeota archaeon UBA229
AAAGTGAAAGTGAAAAGGCTACACTGTGCCTTATTCCATATTTACTTCAACATTACCGACTCAATCCTTTCTTGATATACCACAGCCTACACGTTTGCTACATGAACACGCAAACAATTTATGAAGAAAAATTTGCCTTTGGAGATTTGGTTGAAACCCATTCACACTCCAATAAACCAGTTTGGAATAACAAACTGACTACCAAATTCGCCCACCCCAGCGGTAGGATCCCATCCCATTCTGCCGCTGTTGGGTGGCAACCCATCTACATACCTGGAAAGAACAAACTTGAAGCTGTTTACTCATCAACCATCCACGGTCTGGTTAGAAGGGTCAGAAGCAACCGAGGTGAGGCATGATGAGCAGAACCCGCAGATTGAGAACCGAAATAGTGGATTACCTCAGTTCAGTTGGTGAAGCTAACACCACAACAATTCTGGAGCACGTCAACAAGCGTTTTCGCTGGGGAGCAACTATGAATCAATTGGGCAATGTCTTGGCAAGAGATAGCCGGTTCTCTAAGGTAGGCTTCGATGAAGGAACCGACGTGGGCGGTTTTAGAACCAGAGTATGTGTGTGGTCTATGGCCTCCTAACGAACAACATCAAATCCTAACCTGCACTCCATTGACCATGGGCGGCGGCATACCAGCGTATCTGAAATTGATGCGCATGAGAAACGTCTTGTTAGCCTCAATAACTGTTCCGTTAGGTGCACAATTCGCAATAGGCGATACTTGGGCAACCGAACAATTGCCTGAAGTAATTTCGCAAGTTCTTGCCGTCATTTTCTTCATCGGCGCCGGCAACACAATGAACGACCTCAAAGATGTAGAAATCGATCGTGACGCTCATCCTGACAGACCCCTAGCATCAGGGATTATTACACTAGAAAGTGCTAGAAAATTTGTTTATGTGCTGTGGACATTAAGCGTAGCATGTGTTTTAACAGGTGCATATTTATTGCATATAAATGGGAAATCTCCCGTTGAATTGATCGGAATTTATGCAATTGCTGTGACATTGATGACAACCTATGACCACGGTCCAACATTGAAAAATACTGGCCTGAAGGGTAATATTTCGATATCTATTATGGTAGGTGCTGTAATTCTTTACGGTGCATCAAGCGTTGGAAATCTCTGGACACCTCTGGTATGGTGGACTGCTTCAGTAGTATTCTTTGCTAATTTAGCTAGGGAGATTATCAAAGATTGCCAGGATATGGAAGCAGATGAAGGCAACAGAACAACCCTGCCAATGACATATGGATTAGTCAAATCGAGAATGTTGGCGTATGTGATAGTTATGGCTGCATTGGTTTGCTTATACATCCCATATTGGCAAGGTCCATTTTCGTTAAACCAGTTGGTCTTTCAAACACCGGCTATTTTGATGTTGATTACCTTGAATAGAGAACTAGCAGAGGGTAAGGATTATCAGGCTGCGTCAAAAATACGCACTGCTATGCTTCTGGGATTGGTTGGATTTATCTTACCTATGCAGATGTGATTAGCCAATTCCCATGAATTCACCCATAGTTTCCCAAGCCTCCTTACTTACTAAGTAAGCAAGTAGTGACATTTGAGCCCACATGCGATTTTCTGCCTGGTCAAAGACTATTGAATGTTCATGATCCATTACCCAGTCCGTTACTTCGTCACCCCTGTGTGCCGGTAGACAATGCATAAATTTCCAGTCCGCATTCATGTTGCTTACCAGCTCTTCATTGACTTGAAAACCATCAAAGGATTGTATTTTGTCTTTCATATGTTCTTCACCCATCGAGATGAAAACGTCGGTGTAAACAACGTCTGCTTTTGCCACCGCCTCTACTGGATTATTGGTTACCATTACCTTACTACCATTTTTCTTGGCAACTTCTTTCGCTCTTTCGACCACATCATCGGCGGGTTCGTAACCTGCTGGAATCGCATAGTGTATGTCAATCCCGAGCATAGCACAAGCCAACATTAAGTCATGTAGGACATTATTTCCGTCGCCTACCCATGCAACCTTTAGTTCGCTTATATCAGAGCAGTGTTCGAGAACTGTCATCAAATCAGCCGCTGCTTGACAAGGGTGGTGTTTATCTGAAAGCGCATTGAGTACTGGAACATCTGCGTATTTAGCCAACTCTGCAACATCATCGTGGGAAAAGCATCGGTACGTCATCGCTCCGAGAAACCTTGACAAAACTTGGGATGTATCACCTACCGTTTCTGATTTTCCCAGTTGAATATCATTCTTTAATAGGGTGAGGGGGTAGCCACCTAAACGGTTGATTCCAACTTCGAAAGATACTCTAGTCCTCGTACTAGGTTTTTCGTAAATGGATCCTACTGCCATGGTATCAAGAGGCATAAAGTTGACAGCAACATCATCGCCTTCCTTCCATAAACGCTTGAATTCTATCGCCCATTTTAAGATCGTCTCAAAGTCTTCTTCCACATCATCAATCGCTAGCAAATGCCTTGACATAGAGTTACGAGTTCGAGAAGGCTTCTAAGATTTCTTGATGAAATCAGTTTTTCTCATGTTCAATATCTTGAGCAAAGCCGTCCCTGGCATCACCCATGCCACCAAACAGTGCTTGTGCAAAGGTAAGCACATCTGCCAGCCCTTCCTCAAGTTCTGAGGAGAGTGGTGTCAATCCGGGAGCTTGAGCAAATTCTTGCATCATCCTTAATTGATTGATTGCAAATTCGGTTCGCTGTCCTCCAGCCTCATCATAGAGCGCCATTTCAAGAATTTCCAGGCGTTCGGACCACTCAAGAATTTTCTCCAACTCTTCGGGGTCTAGCAAATCAGATTTAGACAGAAAATTTTTGGTTGGTAAACCAAGCCTAAATTCAACGATGCTAGACAAGAGCATTTGTGAGACAAATCCAGATGGCGATCTTGATAACATCGGATCAAATAAGTAGATTATTGCGGCTTGATTCCTTCCTAATACTTCGATTAGGTGGTTGCTGGCCTCTCTGAATGCAAATAACTCAACTTGTCCAGGAGTGTCAACTATCATCAACTCACCAGATAGTGAGTGTAGTTGATCAGCAACATCACCTGCTTGAGCAGCTAATAAGTCTGCAGCAAGAATTTGTGCTCCGTTAGGACCAAGGTCATACTCAGTCATCACCTCTGTTAGAGAAATTAGGTCCCTAACATCAAATTCAGCGTCGTAGTGGACTCTTTCTGCACCTGGGTCAAGATTGACAGCAATCGCATCTGTCTCCAAAAATCTTGACCATCGCTGAAATGCCGTCACTAAGGATGATTTCCCTGCCCCTGCAGTGCCGACAACAAAAATCACCGGTGGTGTTCCGCTATCTAAACCGACCATGTGTGCCGCTCAAGCGCCTCATAAATCAAGTTGATTGTGAATGTGGACAATTTATCCTAATATCGGCCTAAAATTCTCAAACCTTTGGCCATAATGGTTATGTGCTATGCTGAGATGGCTAAGATGCCGCATTGCATTGTTACGCGGAGGAATTGAAATGTCTGACGAAAAACCGCCTATGCCCCCTGGATTGCC
>DAUW01000049.1:0-490 GCA_002505355.1 Euryarchaeota archaeon UBA229
CCACGATGAGGACGGCGACCATGCCGATAATCATGACAATGAAGCAGGTCATGACGACCATGGTGACGAAGGCAGCCAACCAGCCGACAACAGCAGCCAGTGGGCCTATGTCGGTCTCGAGTCGAAATGCCACGCACCTGACCACACCAATACCAATCACACAAACCGCGAGGATTGTGAGGCTGCAGGCAACATTTGGATGGTCGGAGAACCAAACGATGGAACCCGCGGATACCTAACTATACACATAGAGAAAGAGGGCGATTATGGATTTGCAGTACCTTCCGACATCTCAGTATTCATCCTAGCGGGTGAAGGGCACGAAGGGCATGACCACGGTAGCCATGACGATCATGACGACCATGACGACCACGGCGATGCGCATGGTGATGACGACCATGATGCTCATGACGATGACGACCATGGCGAGGGCGGTCACGAAGATGGTGGACACACTGATGACGAAGACCATGCTGGTGAAGATGACCAT
>DAUW01000049.1:817-5856 GCA_002505355.1 Euryarchaeota archaeon UBA229
CCATGCTGGTGAAGATGACCATGCCGGTGAAGGTGACCATGCTGAAGATGGCCATGATGAGGACGGACATGACGACGGCGAAGGAGCGATTGTTGCTGATGAGGGCGAAGAAGAATTCGACTACGACCCTCACAGCTGGCTTGATCCTCTGGCATTTAAGGCCCAAGCAGAACTCGTTTTGAATGCACTTATCGTAGAATTCCCCAACGGCACAGCGACCTTTACCGCTAATGCTAATGCCTTTATGGCAGAACTAGACAGTATCCATCTAGGCTACACTGAAGCATTTGGCGCCGATGGCACATGCACAACGAAAACGGTTGCAGCAAACCATAATGCTTACTCTTACATAACCGAAAGGTATGGTGTAGAGTTTGTTACAGTGCACGGTTTAGACCCAGAGGGTTCACCAACAGTCGAGGGCGTTGAAAACGTAATCTCTACAATCAAAGAAGAGTCAATTACAGTGATATTCATCGAAGAGTACACCTTAGCTAGCTCAGTTGCTTCAATTGTTAACGAAACAGGTGTCGATGTACTATATCTCTACACAATGGAGAAGGCCCCATCAGACGAAGGCGATGACTATCTGTCAATGATGAACAAAAACCTTGACAACCTCAAGGTTGGACTCGGCTGTGCAGCTGAATACTAATCTGCGTGAGCAATTAAATTACTCCTGCTATTAGGAGTTACAGAGTGGCAGCATGTTAGCAAGGGCAAATTCGGTAGACGGAGGAGATATCCTTCAGGTGTCAAATCTGTCTGTGATTCGCTCAGGTACAGAAGTCATTAGTGACATCGACTTCTCCATCAAGCCTGGAGAATTTGTCGGCATTGTAGGGCCTAATGGCGGTGGAAAGACTACTCTTATTCTGACAATATTAGGCATTCTAAGGCAGCAAACTGGTACAATCAACATATATGATAATCAACATGATGAGAGTTTCACAAAAACCCAAATCGGATGGGTTCCGCAAGCAGCAACGAATCTGCCAAACAATCTGCGTATTACGGTAAAAGAATTCATCCGTCTTGGGTCGTTGAATTTGTGGACGTGTCTTTTACCGATGAGTAAAGCTAACAAAGCAAGAGTTGATGAGATAATTGACACTATCGGGCTGACAAACTATGCAAATACTAGATTGAGTAGTTTATCCGGTGGTCAACGTCAACGAGCAGCAATTGGGAAGGCGTTAGCTTCGAACGCTAACCTATTGCTAATGGATGAGCCTATGGTTGGCGTTGATATTGAATCACGCAACTCACTAATGAGTTTGCTGAGGAAGTTATGTGATCAGCAAAACAAAACCATTGTGATGATTTCTCACGATTTAGCCAGCATCAAGAAAACTGTACACAGAATGGTGTATTTAGAAAAACAGGTATTATTTGATGGGTCAACCAAAGACTTTCCCGAGTTATCAATTTTGGCTGATTTGTCTAGTAGTAAACAGCCCAGCGGGGAATCTGAGGAATTGAGTAATAATCAGGAATTTGTTAACGGCGACATTACTCAATCTAGTGACAGTGGTGATGTCTAATGGTCCTCGGAGAGTTATTGTTAGACTTGCTTGGGCCGGTATTGGAATTACTTGCCCCATATATGCCCGGAAGATGGTTTCCGCTATATTTCTCGAGAGTTTACTTACAGCGACCGCTCATTGCAGCCCTAGTTGTATCGATGGTGGCTGGATTTCTGGGTTCATTTCTGCTAATTAGGAATCTTGCGCTAATTGGGGATGGACTTGCGCACGTATCCTTTGGTGCCATCGGTATTTTTCTTGTTATAGGGATGATTCAGCCTGTAGATGGGGCTTATTTAGTCTGTATTCTAGCGGCGATTTTAATCGATTTGGCTCAAAGGCACGGCTGGTTAACCGGCGATACCGCAATCGGCATAATCTCTACAGGAATGCTCGGACTTGGCCTTGTATTATTCAGGTTATACGGTAGTGATTCATTGACCACAATTGATAGTTACTTATGGGGCGACTTGAACATTATGCCCAACAGTCTCTACAATGAAATAATATTCATTGCAGTCATTTGTTATTTTGGACTAATAATATTTTATCGCAGTCTCCTAGCAATTTGCATTGATCCAGTAGCGGCTAAAATACAAGGCATTCCGGTTGAATTAATCAGTTTCTGCTGGTCTATTTTGGTTGGTTTAGTAGTTGTAAGTATGGTACAAATCATCGGCGCAATTCTGGTTACGGCGATGTTGGTAACCCCAGCAGCGATGGCCCAATTAACCAGCAGGAGTTTTCTGAGTACCGTGATTCTAGCCCAAGTTTATGGCGTCATTACAGTGTTACTGGGGCTATATTATTCTGCTGAGCTGGGAACAGGTAGTGGGTCAATGATTGCCTTAGTTTCTGCAATATTGTTCATAGTAGTAGCAAGCGCCAAAGGACTGTTTAACTTCTTCAAGGCAATTAATCAAGATACTATCTGATTGTCTGGTCAATTCTCATATAGTATTGCTACAGATTGATTGACATTGACTAGGTCTTGACCGTCATCCATCACGATTCTTAGTTCATGCAGCATGTAGGTGTTGAAATACAGAGTCTGCCACATCATGGTATCACCATCATTAATCTGGCCATTTCTAGTTTGACAGATATCATCCAGTTCATCTACCAACTGCCAAGTTAGCTGAATCGATTGCCCACTATCCCCGATGCTATTGACGATTGATGGGTTCTCGACATTAGAGATAATTTCAATCATCTTTGGATGCTGTCCTTGGTTTGCTGGTTCTGGATTAAATGGTAAAGCCTGTGGAGCATTCGTGTCCGTTTCTGTCCAGTCTATCCGTAAGTCGATTTGTATCTCAATCGACTGGTTCATCAGATTACCAAATGAATCAAGTGCATACACGTTTATTGGATAGATTCCATGCGTGGTAAATTCAATCACGATGACCGAATCTGAATTCGCATCAATCGTCACTGGCTCGCGACCATCATTGGTTTCAATACCAAAGGTGCTTAACTGATTTGTTGACGTTGTTGCTGAGAAATCAAAACTGATAATGACCGGGTTACTACTGATGAATTGTCCCTCAGAGTAGGTTTCTATGACGGTGCCAGAGGCGCTATCATAGTCAACAACCAAGACAATATCACCAGTATCATCGTTGGCGAAAAGGCAACCAGATAGGCTCCAACAAACTAACATGGCTAGCAACATAAAGGAGATGCTGCGCGCCATGTTTCTACCAGTATAGATGATAATATTAACCGCTCGGATTTTTGCACAGACGAAATTAATTGATTATTTTCTTAACATACTTCGGTAATAGTTCACCTGCTTTTCCTTGAAGGAATTCGTCATGTAGGTCGATATTCATCGGATTGTCTAGGTTGATTCCTATGCAATAGGCACCATTTTGTCGGGCAACCTCAATTAGTCCTGCAGCAGGATAGACATGACCACTCGTGCCAATAGTGATGAAAACATCGCATTGCTCGACGGCTGAATAAATCTCAGACATTTGCAACGGTACCTCATGAAACCAAACAATGTGGGGGCGCAATCGCTCATTGCCACAACTTGGGCAAGCAACATATTGATCAGTAAGATGTTCATTTGACATATAATCAAAGGTTTCATGACACTTTTCGCAACGCAAAATTCTCAACTCACCGTGCATGTGAATGAGGTTTTTCGAACCGGCTCTGCCGTGTAAATCGTCAACATTTTGCGTAACCAAAAGAAAATTATCCCCTAGAAACCGCTCCAGATCTACCAGGGCGCGATGAGCACTATTCGGTTCCACACCCAGTAATTGTCGACGTCGCGCTTGATAAAATTGCCAGACAAGTTCCGGGTTGGCTTGCCAAGCATACGGCGTAGCAACATCTTCTATTGCGTGATTTTCCCATAATCCGTCAGCATCCCGGAAGGTTCTGATGCCAGATTCAGCACTGATTCCAGCACCGGTCAAAACCACGACCTTGGTATTACTGTCAATTTCCGCCATAGTAGTCGATAACAGTTGGTGATTTAATGTCTATTACCAAGTCGATAAATCCGAGAGGTCGGTAAACCCCGGGTTTTTGCCCTTAGATGTAGGGATTAACTATAAGTGAACTCAAGTCCCTAAAGTTGATGTTTAACCAAATAAACTCAATGCCAGCGAAGGTTTGCCTAGGAATTTGTGCCTTGGTAAGCCTGATTTACTCTCTGAACTTTATGCTCTTCGCAGATTGCTATGTAATCGGCGGTGAGGGTTGTTTCACAGTGCTCTCTAATGATGCCGCTGAGGGAACCCAGGCTTGGGGGAGGGGTGCTCCAGAAACCGCATTTAATGGTACCTTGATGTTTGGTATGTTCCTTGCAGTAATGCTCTTACTAAATGAAGGGGCAAAAGGAATGTGGCGCATGATGATTCCAGTGATCATCGGCTTCAGTGCGCTAACTGCATCCATTTGGCTCCACGGTGACTTCACTGATGCTAGCGAAACTCCAAAATATGCCACGCTATTTACCACAATAATTTACACAGTAGCTTACTTCTTATTACGGGATGAGGGGGTTAATGAAGGCTTGAGCGATTACAAACCGGGCATCAATGTCAAGGACAAACTAGCGTTAGTATCACTCAGCATATTGGTCTTAACCGGCTTATTCTATGCAATGAGAATGATCTTTACTCCAGATAGCGTGATAAGTGATAATTTCGACGCAATAGTTCCAGGTGATGCAAATGGAATGGGCACACCGTCCGATGCGACAGTTGCCGTGACGGGTAGTTTGATACTAGTCTACACCCTGTGGGCCGGATTAACTCTTACTGAGAGTCCCAAAGGCAAGTGGGCAGTTATCCACCCTTCGATGTTCTGTTTTATTGCTATAGTTGCTTCAACCTATGTTGGCCTAGTTATCGGCGATGCAAGAACTGGTAGTGATTTTCAAAAGCTTGACTTAATCGTCGGGCCTGTGGTTATGCTACTGACTACTTTAGCATACTTTAGATTGCGTGACGAAGGTATGGAAGATGGTATGACCATCCTAGGCGAGCCAGC
>DAUW01000049.1:6155-6305 GCA_002505355.1 Euryarchaeota archaeon UBA229
TATGACCATCCTAGGCGAGCCAGCCAAAGACCCACACATGATGTCCAAGGCGCTTCCGGTATTCGGCCTAGTAGTTGGTGCAGTGTTCGGAATTAATGGGCTGTTTTTCTGATTAGTTGCCATTTGAGAGCAATACCTGCAGAAATATGC
>DAUW01000049.1:6599-6834 GCA_002505355.1 Euryarchaeota archaeon UBA229
AGTTGCCATTTGAGAGCGATACCTGCAGAAATATGCAGGTCCTATGTTCAATAGTAATACTATTGAATATGTGCGTTTAGGGTTTCATTGTGCGAACTAAGGCATTGCTTTTGGTCACCTTGATGGTGACTATGTCATTATCAGGATGCTTCGGAGACGAAATAGTCGTTGAAGAGGTAGTTGTAGAAGAAATTGAGAGCCCACGAACGTTTGTTACCGATAAAACTGGTGAAAC
>DAUW01000049.1:7163-7283 GCA_002505355.1 Euryarchaeota archaeon UBA229
ATTGATTCTCCGCTAATCGATATGACGTTCCAGTTTAGCGATGTCGGTGAAACCGGTAAGGAACCAAGCATCGGTATGACTTCAACAGGTTGCATATTCTTTATTGCCATGGAGAAAGTT
>DAUW01000049.1:7599-11993 GCA_002505355.1 Euryarchaeota archaeon UBA229
TTCTTTATTGCCATGGAGAAAGTTATGCGTTCTTGTGACTATGGTGAAACCTGGGAAGAAGTTCAAGGCCCCGCATGTTCCTTTACCACAAGTGATCCTTACGGTTGGGTCGATCCAGTCACTGACCGCATCTTTAATGTCCAAATGCAGGGCTTGGAGACCTCATGGATCTGTTGGAGTGACGACGACGGAGAGACTTGGTCGGGCAACCCGCATGATTCGGGCACAACACCAATCAATGATCACATAAAACTAGCCAGTGGTCCGTGGACTAGTGCTGGATATGGTGCTTTAGGTCAAATCACTAGTAACGCAATCTATGAGACGGCAGTTTACTACTGTTACAATAAAATCGTTGGTATTTTCTGCTACACTTCATTTGATGGTGGAGCAACCTTTGAGGCTGGTGGGCAAATTGTCGGCCTAGCAACGACCAATGGCGGGCTGCACGGAGCAATCTCCACAGCACCCGATGGCACGGTTTACGTAACCCCACGAGTTGAAACGCCATCGGTAATTGTTTCGAAGGACAACGGTTTTACTTGGTTTACACGAACCATGGGAGAGGATGTTGGTACACCTTACCCACGGAAGAATTCAGAGATTTCGACTGATTCAGAATCTAACGCCTACCATGTTTGGACAGGTGGCGATGAAGGAGTGTACCTGTCACGCTCAACTGATTCTGGTGAAACCTGGGAGCAAGAAAGCATTCGAATTTCTCCTGTTGAAGTAATTTCTTCAGTGTTCCCGCAAACAGATGCTGGTGACCCCGGAAGGATTGCCGTTACTTACCTAGGTAGCGAAAATGCAGAAATGCTAAATCAATCCAATATCGATGGCAGCCCCTGGGATGGAAATGCCCATTATGCGCCTAACAATGCTACTTACCATCTGTACATAACATACAGTTTGAATGCTCTTGACCCAGAGCCAACCTTCCACACCTACCGAGTTACAGATGACCCGGTTCAGGTTGGCTCCATCTGCCTTAACTCCGGCGACTGTCGCGATATCGGGGGTTCAAACCGCAATTTGCTAGATTTTAATGACTTGCACATCGATCGTGAGGGGCGCGTCTATGTTGCATTTGCTGATGGATGTACCGGTGAGTGTGCAACCAGCAACAATTCATCTGCCCAAGACTCAAGGGATGGCAGAGGATCTGTTTACTATCTCGCCCAAGGGCCAAGTTTGTTGGCTGAGTATGGTGAGTTATTACCGGTGATGGCAAGTTCTGAGACAGAGATGACCAATTACTGTCAACCAGCAACTCAGTGTGCTACAGTTGAGCGTAATAGTGAGCAAGATTAGGCAAGTGCTGCCTTATTGGTCGCATCTAAGTTCATTGACAAAACTAGCATTTTGAAGTCTGTGCGGGCCTGAGCAATCCTGGTTTTGGATTCTCTTATTCGGATTTTGTGGCCTTGTTTGATGGTTTTCCAGTCGTTCTTGGTTTGCGATTTTTTAGTTTGTTTAGCGATACCGTATTCTTTCCGTCGCTGAATTAACTCATTAAAGCCCGAGCGTAACTGGTTCATACAATCAACAAATCTCTCCTGAAATTGACTTTCAGTTCCCTTAGCCTTTTTCTCAAAGGTTCGCTTCATTCTACGGGATTCGATAACCTTGGCTGGGATTTTGTGTAAGTCCTTGGTTAGCCCAAACCATGATGCAGATTTAATCAACCACTTGGAGGGATCCCAATGATACCACTTGTGGCCATTTCGGTAATCTGCCTGGAAGGTGTGATGGAAGTTGTGGTAGCCTTCGCCAAAGGTAAAGAAAGACAGCATCGGTGAGTCCCTCGAGGTATTTTCTGTTGAGTATGGCTGAGTTCCCCAAGTATGAGCTGCGGAATTGATGAGGAAGGTTGCGTGATGAACTACAACAACTCTAACAAAGCCTCCATAAACCAATCCACCAAGAAAGCCGTGTAAGCCACCTATCCAAGCGAAGCCAACCAGAGCAGGTAGTAGAATACCGGTCAAGAAACCAATTAGGAAGATATTACGGTCTTGCCAAGCCAATATCCTATCGGCTTGGAGATCTTCAACATGCTCGACAATCTCTTCCCCTTCATCGACCATTACCCAGCCAATGTGAGCCCAGAAGAATCCTCTAGTAACTGAATATGGGTCCTCTTCCTTGTCGGTTTTCAAATGATGTCGGCGGTGGTCACTACACCACTTTATGGCCGAATTTTGGAACGCTGCGGCGCCAAATAAGGCGTAAAACAACTTCAGCGGCCAAGCAGCTTTGTGAGTCCGATGACTGAATAGACGGTGATAGCCGGCAGTGATTGACAGACCTGATGCTAGGTAGAACCCAATAAAAATAACGGGCTCGAACCAACCGATACCGAAGTTGATGGAATAATAAACGAGTGACGTCAAGGCTAATATCGGCATGCCGATGAGAAATGCCGAGTTAACAATATTGATGTTGGACGGGTAAGCAATGTGCTCCGACATGCTGTGCACAAATCCTTCACCCGTTTGAGGTTATGTCTTATTTTTTTAACAAAATTAACAGTTGATGTTAACAGGCTGACCACCAACCCACATTGACTAAGAATGCGGTTAATTTTAAAGCCCGTGTTACTTAAACCCATCCATGGACCAAGGCCCTTCTCCACCGGTCGAGATGCCGCAGGTGGTGATATTAGCAGGGGGACTTGGTACTAGACTTGGGGCGATTACTCAACACATTCCAAAGTCTTTAGTTGAGGTAGATGACAAGCCAATGATTGATCACATCCTTGACTGGATAAGTCTCCAAGGTTGTGATCGAGCCCTGATACTAACCGGCCATTTGGGCGATAAGTTCGATCAATATACGCATGATTCGGTGGATTTGACATTCGTTCGTGAGCCAGTACCACTCGGCACTGGTGGTGCATTGTGGAATGCTGTTGATTTTTTAGAGCCAGAATTTATTCTCCTTTGGGGGGATGACTTTCATCCAATAAATTATCATAATTTAGTCGATTTGCATCGCCAAGATGGGAATCTAATGACGATGACGGTTACTGAATCCCATGATTCGATGAATCTCTTGCATGCAAATGGCAGGGTACACAAGTACAACAAACGAAATAATAACTCGGAGTTTAACGGCTATGAAGCGGGTACAAGCGTCGTGAGTAAGCGAATTGTGCTGCTATTTGGGCGCGATGGAAAATGGAGTTGGGAGGAAACGGTCTACCCTAAATTATCGGGTAAGATAGGAGCACATGTTGACAACACTAAGTTTTGGGATATGGGCACTCCAGAGCGGCTGACGAAATTAACTGAATTCCTCAAACTCGAACGATTTCGAACTTGAAACTGATATTGCTTCTGGCAATACCTCCTCACTAGTCACCAATGCCAAGACCATCCCTCCATAGCCGCCGCCCATCATCCGGGCGCCCAGCACCCCATCCGTTGCCTGTAGTTCAGCAACTAGTCGGTCTACTTCCGGAACACTGACACCGAGCTTTTTGAGAGATTCATGAGATTCATTTAGTAAAAGCCCCAGTTCTTCCGGGGTTGCATCGATAGCCTGCATTACTCGATAATTTTCAAGTCTAACGTGCTGTTCAAGGTAATCGGTATTAGACTGATAATTTATTTCTGCCAGTTTCCGAGGTATTCCCGAATAGACTAGCTTGAATTTCCATCCTTCGGGGATTGGTATGTGTTTTACTGAGTAAGAACTGAAATCGATTAATGCAGCATGGTTTTTTTTGGCAAATGCAATGGCCGTCTGATCCAATAAACCACACTTTGTTCCAAGTATTTGATGCTCCAACTGTTGGGCCTTTTGACAAATAGTTACATTATCCAACCTAGAATTATATCCAACGACGATTGCCACACACAACGCAGCAGAGGATGACATTCCTGTACCAATTGGAATGTCGCTATCGACTACTAATTTAGCTGGATAGCCTCCGACAGCTTGCCACAATTTTACCACCACTGCATCGCCGTCATACCCGCGTTCTAACCTAGTGATAGTTAGCTTCAACCTAGGTTTGGAGGCAAAAGAGAGTGCCAAACCACCGGCATAATCAGTGTGTTCGCCGATAATGTTTATCCGCGCTGGCACGGTTACACGCTGATGCATGGTTACACCACGTGTGACAGGTACTTGGTAAGTTTGGCATCCATGTTACAGAATTATCCTGCCCGATATGAGCCAACCAAGTATAGAGCACAGTCGTTGTCTTATTGACCAAGTTTTCCTCAGTAAGCCTTCCAGCGCTGCACCTGTAACAGCTCCTCAAGTATACGAATCTTCTATCTGCCAAATCCAAACAATAACCATTGCAAGCGCGGAATAATCCAGTGATGAATTCAAGGTTCTTTGAATGTCAAATCGAGTTTGGTATTTTCTGTTACATATCT
>DAUW01000049.1:12376-21521 GCA_002505355.1 Euryarchaeota archaeon UBA229
GTCATAGCGGGCTATTACATGAAGGGCAGAATTTCCAATCGGGTTCTATGGCATCTCCACAGCTTGGGCATTGACTAGATTGCTTATCGCCCATGATCACTGAGTCTTTTATCACTGAATCACCAACTTGACCAATTTGCACCATCGGCTTATCATTTTCCAGATAGGTCTGCCGGATTCTTCCAGCCTCGGCAAACAGACCAGCTCGCTGGTACAGTTCCGCAGCTTTGGCAAAATCACGCGCCAGTTCTAGGTTCTTTGCTTCTTGAGCGAGTTTGTCAATCTCATCCATTGACGGTGCACTGGTTGAAGTTGTCGAAGCAGTCATAGTCGAATTGGTTTGTTCGGTAGTTGGTCTTGGTCGATTCGGATTTAGTGGCATTTGCCCAGTGGTTCGTGGGTTCATTCCAGCATTAGTCTGAATTATCTGCTGGTTTGGTTGTGCCACCGTCGTGGTAGGCATGTACCCCTGATTGACTATTACTGCCCTAGTTGATGCTCCCCCGGCGGTCAATGAGATTAATCCAACAATTATTGCTCCGCAGCAAAATAGACCGCCAAATCCAGCAACAAATCCACTACTTGCTTCTTGGTCTCTGACTTCTTGACACTCGACACTATCATAGATTGCGTCACCGTTCTCACAATCATATAGCAGGTCTTGGTCCGGCTCTAAACTTGCTCCAACCATCCCAAATAACAACGATGTGATGATTAGGGTGGTGAAGAGCCCCCATTTTGTCCGCTTGCCGTCAGTCGTCTGGACGACATTGGGCATGATTATCCGTCGTGACACGGGTATTGGATAGTTGGCTACCATTTTATGCTAACGCCTCTTTACTTCACGCTTCAAGCAGCGGTCTTTTGTGTGGCAGACTTGTCCCGGTGCCATGGACGACGCTCCTTGGTGGCCAAAAGGCATCATCACGGATGACTCAGTAAGTTTTGATACTGGGCGCGTTCAAACATCATTTGGTAGTGTTGATTCATGGAATTATGGTGAATCCCTAGCACTTGAATGGTGGCAAACTGCACCAACAGATGGCAACATCTGGGGCGATTGGCCGCAGGTGACGCAGGTCAAAGTTATCAAACGAGACCGAAGAGGGCTTGTCCTGCGACTCAATGAACATCAAATTGCTAGGATTAGCCCTTTCGCCGTTGGCAATGATCTCTCACGGCTTGTTAAGTATCAGCCATGGCGGGAAGCGTTAGAAAATCTAGCTGTGGTGCTACCATCAATGGTATACTCTAGTAATCATGATGATCGCATTGCTGTCTATGATTGCTTGAGTTTAGTAACAGATCACGATGATGTCGATACCGATAATTTGGTTATGGAACTTGGAGCTATCCACGCAGCTCTGCAGAAATTTGCTACTCCCAACACCGAGCGTCGCTGGAACGATCGACTGAAAGACATCGAAACAGCATTGAAGGTAACGACACTTTGGCGTGCCCCCCACTCACAATATACGGTTGGCTTGCCACGCGTGAATTTTACCCTGGAATTATTATCATCAAGTAATGGTAAGGTTGAGTTTATCGTCGATATGAGGACCCTAGCAGAACACATTCTATGCGAGCCGGACCGCCTTCCCGGCTTAGCCAATCTAATGTCTATCGAACAACAGATATCCTTTGCCAGTGGGTTAACTTCAGAATCTCGTAAGACCCTTCTACAGGCATATCTTAGTCAAGCGCCAAGCACCTATTCGCGCAAAAAAGCCCTTTCTACTTTGATGGGAGGGCCATGGATTTGGCGTTATCACGCAGTGTTGTTAGCACTTGCTGAAGCACGAATTTATGATGATGAGGGCCTAGGTGCGAAAGCAGAAAGTTGGCTCAACGACGTCTCGCGAATTCAGGCACATCTAGGGGTCTTACGCTTGTGGAAATCTGGCCTGTGGGGCGGCGTAATTGGCGCAGTAATTGCCTTCTTTGCCTGGCGAATGGAGACTTTGTCTCCACCCACCTCCGGCGCCGTTGCGATACTTTGCTTGGTTGGCTCGTTTATTTGTAACATGATTTATTGGTCAAAAGACCCAAAGCCGTACTAGTTGCTCTGTTTTCTTATTCGATTGTCGTAGAAGCTCAATTCATGGTTCCTAGCTAGTTGCATGATTTCCAAGAGGAACTTCTCTTTTTCCTGTCGTTCATCAGCACCACCTTGGACGTCCCAATATAGGTTGAGGGAAATATCGATTGAGGTTGTCGAAATATCGTTTACTCGGCACCATGAGGAATCCTCGTTCATCGTTGCCGCATTGTCCTGAATTGAGGTTAAAACAGAGTCTCGAAATGCTTCAACGCTGTCAGGGTTTGAATTGATATCGAAGTGCAACATAGTCTGCCACCGACGCCATCTTCGCTTACCGTAATTCTCAACAGGAGTATTTACTAGGTTTGCGTTAGGTATGGTGATTACGGTGTCCTGACCAGTTCGGATGAGTGTTGTTCTGAGATTTATTTCAACGACCTCACCTTGGGAGCTGCCGACAACAACCCAATCTCCGACCTTGAATGGGCGATCGAGTAAAACGGTCAATGCGCCAAAGAAATTCGATATTGTATCCTTTGCCGCTAGGGCTAAGGCAAGACCAGAAATCCCTAGACCAGCAATCAATGAAGTAAGGTCTAAACCAATAGCGTCGGCGATAAAAATTGCTCCAATGAAGACAATAAAGAAGCGCAATACACTTTCCAACGCACTAACTAAGGTCTTATCCGTACCATCGCTTACTCCGTCAGCGTCTAGCATCATGACAACATCTTGAACCACATCAACCAAACGGAAAGCCCAAATCACCACCGCTAGGGCGATGACAAACTGAAACACGTTTGGAAGCATTGTTAGCATTATGTCAGGCATCGCATAGGTCGTCGAGCCTGCTTCAACTGATCTAACCAATTGCAAGGTGAGAAGGTATGATACTCCAGCCCCGATTGCGCTACCAAGAGCCTTGTCGGATTGCTTGACGGTTTTGGTTTGGAGATTTTCTGAGCGTATAATCTTGCGCAGTAACGACGGCGCAAATGCCATCGTCACAAATCTGACAGTCAGTCCCACCAAAATTATTCCGAGAATGGCTAAAACAGTCATCTCGTTGATACCCACAGAGTCTGTCGCCCGACTTGCGATATCGTCCTCGACCATGCTACCTGCACTTAGTCTGTGATTTAGAGATATTCTCGGAGTAATACCAGTTGTGGTTTGTTTGATAAACCGTCTTCAGCATTAGAATCCTATGCGGCTCTACCATAACCCTAGGTGTTCAAAATCACGACAAGCACTGGCGCTGTTGTTAGAGCGCGGCTTAGAGTTTGAAGACTATCGCTATCTGGAACACGGCATTGCAGTGGAAGATATGGAATTACTCACCTCTCTTGATGGAATCATACGCAAGCAAGAGATAGACAAATCGGCTAACATAAACCTGAATCAATTAGCCGACGTAAGTAAATTACTAGCGGATAATCCTAAGGCGCTAGAGCGGCCAATTTTGGTTAACAATGGGCGTGCAGTAATCGGCCGACCTCCGGAAAAAATCCTTGAATTGCTGGAATAGAAATTATACCAATACTCGACGGCTTCAAGAACTCAAACCACTTCGCTGTCATGATAGGATGCCCGCGAATCGCAAAACTCCCATTGTTGCCCTCAAGACAAGACCATCATTTGGTTTTCTAATATGTCTGCCATTGCTACTTTCATTGATGACGCCAATGGTGGCATCAACCATTGCTCAAGATGAGCCTGCGGGGCTTGCGCCTGAGGATATTTGGTCCGACGACTACATCAACGATATTTTTCCGTGGGCGCCAGCAGGTGATGATATACTCCAGTTCAAGCAATACCACACATATGAGACAATGAAAACTCGGATGATGCGCCTAGCTGAGGAAAATCCAGACATATTCGAATACCACGAAGGTATGAACGGTGGCACCAATGCGCGGGGCGAAGAGGTTACTGCAAACGCCTACGAAGGCTGGTATTATGGCCATTTGTCGCCGTGGATGAAAATCACCGCAGATGTACAAGGCGGCGATTACAATGATTTCGTTGGCGATAACGGTAACTACCCAGACCGACATGATGTGATGATTGTTGGAAATCACCACGCTCGTGAGTGGATGTCATATGAAGTTCCAATGTTGCAGTTAGAAGTAATCGCTTTTTCCTACAACAATGTTGGTTATGACAATGACGGAGACGGCCTAATTGACGAGGATACTTGGGGCGACTCTAATGGTGACGGTTTACTTGATGACGATGGCGACTGTTTGGCCTTGGCTAGCGAGCATCAAGACTCCAATGGCGATGGAGTCAATTGTGGGCCAGGCGATCACGGCGTTGATGAGGATTACTCTGAACAATGGATTACTGATTTAGTCAATGCTAGAGAAATATATCTCATCCCAATGCTCAACGTAGACGGCAACATCTACGATCGAGAAGTTTTCTGTCCTGAACCAGCATGGGAAACCTGTCCAAGCGGCGGTTGGCGAAAGAATCTGCGCGACAATACGTACACTGGAGTAACTCCTTTACCCGACCTTAACGAGGAGGTTGACGAAGACTGTGACGGGGTTGATCTGAACAGAAATTATCAGTTTGAGTGGGGGGCGCCACTTGGTGCGACTGGACCACTGATTCCGGGAACTTGTTCGCCTGCGGAGGGTGAACTAGACGGCTCGAATAACGATGTTTACAACGGGCCGGTAGATGATCGCGATAACGACGGCGACGGGCAAATCAACGAAGACCACGTTGATGGTAAGGACGATGATGCCGACGGAGTTACCGACGAAGACTGGTGGGGCGGTAATTCAGAACCAGAGACTAAATTTATTCAGGATATGACCGAAATGAATGATGATGATGGTGACGGTGCTAGCGAATTCAAATCCACTCTTACTCATCACTCATACTCAGAATTGATTCTGTGGCCGTGGGGGCACTGCACAGACTGTGAGAGTCCGGACCACGCGCAGCTGGAATACCACGGTCAACAAATGGCTGATATGACACTGTATGCGAACCTCCAGTCGTCCTCACTTTATCCAACATCCGGAGATTTCTGTGACTGGCACTACGGCGTACATGGATCCTATTGTTACACCTCTGAAATCGGTACTGCATTCCATCAGCGACCTGAAGATATCGATCATATCGCGGTAAGAAACCTCGGAATTGGCTTCTACATTGCCGAAATTGCTGATAACCCACGCGAGCGAGCAGACAACGGCATCGCCAACATTTCAAAGAACCAAAACTTGCAACTACCCAACTTGGTTGACATCCCACCCAAAGGTGACATACCAATCGACATGTGCATTTCCAACGGTTTCGCATATTCATTGAGTATGGATGTATCACACGTTATGTATCGAACAGTTAAACCAAATCGCGCGCAAAGTGATTTCGGGCCTAAGGAGTGGTCAACAACTGCTTGGTCGATGTCACCGCTAAGAGAAACCAGTTCCACCTGTAATTTGCTCAACGGCGAAAACGGTACCGTACTGAGATCCAACCTACCAATTCCGGATACGATTTCTGGACAGGTGCACTATAAGGCAATGCTCGGCACACTTAGCGGTGGCGACCTTTACCTGTATCCGCCGAATGGTGACTACTATGTTCTAGAAATCGACTATCGCGCCGATTACGGGAACCTGTTTGGCGCGTTATTCATGTTCTTGATAGTTGCCGGCTTTGTTTGGGGCGGTTTAGCGATCTGTCTGCGTATGATGTTGGTGGATGAGAACGACAAGGAATTCACCGATGCCATAGCGGAGGACGGCAGTTAAGCCGAGGTGCTAGCATGGCTCAATCAGACCAGTTTAACGGCCGTTTAGGTCTCATATTTGCTTCAATAGGTGCGGCTATTGGGACTGGAAACATTTGGCGCTTCCCGAGAATGGTCGGCGCTAATGGCGGTGGAACCTTCCTTATTCCTTGGCTAATTTTCTTGTTTGCTTGGTCGATTCCGCTAGTTATTGCTGAGTTTGCGATGGGTAAGCGTAGCAGAACAGGTACCATTGGTACCTTCAGAATATTTGCTGGTAAGAAGTTCGCTTGGATGGGGCTATGGACGGCTTGGATTTCGACAGCAATTGGGTTTTATTACGCCATTGTGGCCGGTTGGACAATCAAGTACTTCCAGTTGGGAATCACCGGTGGTCTTACTGGTGAAGGAGTCGACACTACGGAAGTATGGAATTCCTTCCTACAGTCGCCTGGTCAAGTTATCTTCTTCCAGTTCCTAGTAATTGTGCTTACTCTTGCAGCTATTTGGAAGGGAGCCAAAGCAATTGAAAAGGTCAACGTTATTCTGATGATATCACTATTTATCTTACTGTTTATGTCGCTCTTCCTGTCATTGTGGATGGACTTTGAAGACGGCACTTTAGACGGAGCAACATTCATGTTTTCTGTGGATTTTGACCTGCTATTTGAACCCGAGATTTGGATTAATGCACTGTCTCAATCTGCATGGTCATGCTCTGCTGGAATGGGTATGGCAATTACCTATGCGGTCTATATGAGAAAAGACGAGGACACCGTTCTAAATGCGTTTACCATGGGACTTGCTAACAACAGTATCTCAATCATTGCTGGACTTGCGGTGCTTTCCTCGATCTTCGCAGTTAGCAGTGACCCTCTAGCAACCGTTACCGGCGGGTCATCTGCCATCACCTTCTTGGCTCTTCCAGAAGTGTTTGCTCAGGCACCTGGCGGCGCTATAGGGCCATTCGTTATGATGTCTGGATTCTTCCTGGCGTTGTCGTTTGCGGCATTAACCTCGATGATCTCTACCGTCGAATTGTGTGTCAGAAATTTCGTCGATCACGGTTACAACCGTGAACGTTCGGTTGCCATTACCGGACTAGCACTATTCATCTTCGGACTGCCATCAGCAATTATTTGGATTAAACTTGATTCTTCAGGTGTTGCGTTTCCAGAATTTTTGGAGGTACAGGATCACATCTGGGGTTACGGCCTAATGTTCTCTGGGTTGTTTATTGCATTCTCAATTTGGAAGTATGGTTTCATCCGCTGGAAGGCACAGGTAGAAGCCGGTGAAGCACCACCTGGTCTGAAGGGCTATCTTGGAGTCGGAGTTTCTGCATTCCGGGATGACTTCATCAACACGGGAGACAACGATATTGAAGTGGGCCGCTGGTGGGATGTATTGCTGTATATCGCGTTCCCAATCTTGTTCACAGTGCTGATGGTGTCTTATTTCAGCGATATGATTGCCAACACCGAAGACGTCTGGAATCCTGCTAATCCAAAGGGACTTGGTATTATTCTGGCGTTTTGGGGGGTAATTGCTGTTGCCTTCATCTTCCTCAACAAGTATCTAATTCAGCGACCCATCTTCAGAAACATCCCAGAAGGGGCAGATGTCGACATCTCTACTCTACCCGGTGGTCAGGACGATAAGGTACATCAATTGGGCGATCTTGTTCCCGGCTTCGAGCATCTAGCCTCAGAAGATTCGGTGTTTGAGGCAGAAGCAGTTTGAGCGAGGAGGCATTGGGGTGTCAGACCTCGTCCAAAGCCTAATTACTGGCTTCTTTAGTTCTATTATTCTGCTTTTGTTGGTATATTGCTTTTGGAAATTGTACGATCGTCCAAGTAAAAAGCAACTCGAATTGGAAGAGGAAACCAGAGAGAAGCGCAAGGAGGAGCGCATGTGGCGGGCGATAGAACAGGCAATGGAAGATGAGCGAGAGCAAGCCGAGGCATTAGCGCTGATTGAGCGCAAGCGGGCCGATATGTTGGCTAGAGCACAACCTCCAGCTGCCGGGGTGATGCAGGGTGCCCTTGCCACGTTAGATGCACCCACAGACGGAGAAGAATACCTCGACCGTTTCAAACCAAATACCAATGGAATCGAAGAAATACTGGTCGATGAGCAAATCGACCAAGCGGAAGTAGATGATAGCGATGTACTGCTAGCACCGGAATTGATTGCCGTCAGGCAGGATGCGGGTCATGATAATGAAACCCGAAATGATAACCTACTAATCACTGATTTTCAAGATAATCAAGCGTTGCCAACAACTGCGGTCACTGGAGCAGAAGAAAATACTGAACACTCGAAATTAGTAGGTTCTCAAAAATCAAAAATTATCCCAACCGAAACCGAAGCACGTGAGGCGGATGTTGATTGGAATCACCAACAAGAACCAGAGGATGATGGATGGGCGGTTAGTTGGTAAACCTAATTTGTGAACTCAAACCATGCGAAGAGGTCATGAACAATCACCTTGTGGAATTACCCATGGTGCAACGCCCACGAGGAACTCGAGACTTCACTCCCAAGGTGATGAATCGGCGTCTAGCGTTCGAGCAATTGCTCGAAGATTGTGCCCAAGCAAGCGGCTTTAAGCGCGTTCAAACTCCTATTTTCGAATCTCTCGAGTTGTTCACTGCTAAGTCAGGGCCTGGAGTAATAGCTCAATTATACAACTTCGAAGATAAGGGCGAGCGACAACTCACCCTTCGACCTGAACTTACTGCACCAGTTATGCGCATGATTGCTGATGAAATGCGTAATGACACCAAACCGCTAAGATTGTCATATTACGGTCAGTGTTATCGCTATGAGGAGTTCAAGAAAGGGCGCTATCGTGAGTTTTTCCAGTATGGTGTGGAACTCATTGGAGCCTCTGGTCCACTAGCCGAGGCAGAGGTAATCGCTTTGGCGATATCGATGCTTGATGCATGTGGCCTGAAAGATTGGCAAATCCGCATTGGCCATGTCGGCATTCTCAAAGGTGCCTTGAGTGGCTTAGGCTTATCCTTAGATACGCCAGCCGGAGCAAGTGAGCCACCTGTTGCAAGCGCAATGCGTTTCCTCGACAAAGGCGATGATGTTGGACTTGGAAACCTGCTTGAATCAAACGGCATTGCTGCCGCTAATGCTGCGCCATTACGGGCACTTGCAGACTTAGTAGGCGGTAGTGAAACACTAGGTCCCGCAAGAGAGATTCTTGCGTCTCTCGATGGAGTTTCGCTCGACGCGCTTGATGAATTACAAATCACCCTCGATGCCGTAGCAGCACTTGCACCAGAGCCACCTTCTCTAGCGGTCGACTTGACCGTTGCCCGCGGCTTAGATTATTACAC
>DAUW01000024.1 GCA_002505355.1 Euryarchaeota archaeon UBA229
CAACTCAGCCATGTTGAATTCGCGTAAGCGAATCATTCCCTGGCGTGGTGATATTTCATTTCTATAGCCTTTACCGATTTGGACTGCACCAAACGGCAAACGCTCTCTAAAATGGCGATAAAGTACTGGAAATGAGGTGAACATTCCCTGTGCAGTCTCTGGTCTTAGAAAAGCCGGCCTACCAGAATCACCAGCACCTATAGTTGTATTAAACATCAGATTTTGTGCGGTGACCTCAGACCATGAACTAGCTTTGCAACTGGGACATGGTGGTTGGGCTTTGACTAGTAAATCTTGAAGTTCAACCCGGGATAATGAGTCTGGGTTTGGGTGAAATTGCTCAAGAATAACATCGGCTCTACTGACCTCGTTGCATTCCAAGCAGACGGTCATATAATCTGAGAATTCGCCGACATGTCCACTGGCTTCTAACACCTCAAATGGTGTTATGGTTGGACAGGATATTTCTGTTATGTTACCAGTAGAAATCCAGTGGTCTAGCCAAATTTGGTTGACTCTATTCCTGAGCCTGCCACCATTAGGCCCAAAGTCGTAGAGACCTTTTGAGCCTCCATGTATTTCGTATGCTGGCAAAATAAATCCGCGTCGTTTGAGCATTCCAGATAGGCGCTCAAGACGTAGTCCAGACTCTTCTTCCATCGCCCTTACCATGTTAGTCGTGTCGTTTATCACCTTTGAAAGTGACCATTGATATCGATTAAATTGTGTTAATACGCATGGTTAAGAAGCCCCCCCGACAGGACAATACATGGCACGAGACTTCGATTACGATGTTATTGTAATTGGAGGCGGTCCAGCAGGTAGTACCGCGGCTAGATATGCTGCGCAAGCAGGTGTTAAGGTTCTGGTAATTGATGCTCGAGCCTCAATCGGCACCCCTCTGCAATGTGGAGAATTAGTCCCAACTAATGACGAGATGCGTCGATTATGTCCAGACGTACCAGACATGGACGACTTGTTTCAAACCCCTGAACACGCAATTTCAAGGACATGTGAGACTATGAACATCATTACTCCATCTGGCAAGTCATTGTCATATGATTTTGAAGGTCTAATTCTGAATAGGGTAGCACATGATGAAGCGCTGGTAGAAATGGCAAAGAATGCTGGTGCCCAGTACCTTACAGACTCCTATGTTGAGGATGTTAATGAGCATTCAGTCAAGATACGTAGCGGCAAAACCTACACTGCCAGTGTAATACTCGGCGCAGGAGGCCATAACGACCCGGTAAGGAGAAAATTCTGGGCAGAAAAATCCGTTAATATACCCGTCAAGTTTGAACTAAAAGGTGGCAGTTACGGTGATGCGGTTGAATTACATTTTGGATCGATGGCGCCAGGTGGTTATGCGTGGATGTTTCCCAAAAATGAGGGAGCCAATATTGGCCTAGGCATTCAGAAAAGTTTTGCCAAAGGTAAATCGCTGAATAAATACTCAAAGGATTTTATCGACAAATACCCCGGTGAAACCACGTTCAAGGGGGCTGGCTCATTACCTATGTCCGGAACAATAAAGAAATTCGTTAAGGGCAATCTGATGCTTGTTGGAGACTCAGCAGGAATGGTGCTCCCGTCAAACGGAGCTGGCATCACAATTGCCATGGTTGGCGGTCGAATTGCCGGGCAAACCGTCGCCAACTACATACAACACGGAGAGCCTTTGACTAACTACGAGCGTGAGTGGAAAAAGCAGATGGGGAAAGTTATGAAAAATTCGAAACGTTCTTTCAAAATTGGCAGTATTATGTTTAGGATGCCTGACAAGTTACTGGATTTGTTCTTCAATAGATTGACTAAGGGCATAGTGTGGAGAGCAGTAACATGTCGACGAATGTTCTGGATTTTCTAACCAGATTGAAATGATAAGTTTTGCAGCCAACCCAGCATGACGGTGTCAACGAAGTTTTGAAGTAGTTGTTACGTTCACTACGGCCCACTGGGATAGTGAAATAAAATGGTGGAGATACTGTATCTTGATGAATCACAAGATACGGATAGCCTGCTTGCAATGCTGTCACCACCGGTGCGGAATTGGTTCAAGGACAAATTCCCCGATTTCACTCGACCGCAAAAACTTGCGATACCTGCGATAATGGATCGAAAACATCTGTTGCTTTGTTCACCCACTGGTTCTGGTAAAACACTTACTGCTTTTCTCACCATAATCGATAAATTAGTTCGAATGGCGCTAGATGGAAAACTAAAGAAAAAGGTCCACTGCGTGTATATCTCACCTATCAAAGCGCTGGCTAATGACATACAGCGCAACTTAATTGGTCCGCTGACGGAAATATCTGAAAAATATCTTCCAGATCGTGCTCAAGAAATAAAGGTAGGACTTCGAACTGGAGATACCCCACAATCTGAACGGCAGAGAATGTTGAAACATCCACCACATATACTAATCACAACGCCAGAAAGCCTTGCCATAGCAATCACTTCACCAAGATTTCAACCAATTGTCAGTGAATTGGAATACATGATTGTTGATGAGTTACATTCTCTAGTACCTACCAAACGTGGTGTTCACTTGGGTTTGACACTATCATACTTGGACACCTTGTTACAGACTCCTGTACAAAGAATTGGCATCTCCGCCACCATGGAACCTCTCGAGAAAGTCGCAGAATATCTGGTCGCAAGCGACGACCGAGAAACCCGTGGCGATGAAAGCAGCGTGTGCATTGCTAAAGTTTCTGGTTCAAGAGAATTAGATATGGATATCATTATTCCCGATAACAGGTTTAGTGATTTATCTGTCATGAAGGTCCTTGAAAAAAATATTGAAGTCATTGCTGACCTGATTACCGCTCATACGACAACACTTATTTTTGCTAACACAAGAAAAATGACTGAGACACTGGTGCAAAGATTACGACCTCACCTAGGAGAGTTAGTTGCTGGGCACCATGGGTCAATGGACAAGAAAATACGGCTCGATGTTGAAAAGCGATTAAAACACGGGCACTTGAGAGCAGTAGTTACTTCATCATCCCTTGAAATGGGTATTGATATTGGATCTGTCGACCTCGTAATACAAGTTGGAAGCCCCGGTGACATAGCCACTGCTTTACAGCGAATAGGGCGGGCTGGACATCATGTTGGGGGCATACCAAGAGCTCGGTTTTTGCCTACTAGCGTTGACGATTTAATCGAACTAGCTGCTCTACAATCTGCCATACAGAAAGGTGAGATGGATATACTACACTTTCCGGAGAACTGCCTTGACGTGGTCGCCCAGTTCATGATAGGTTTAGTAATCATCAACCAAATCGACATTGATGAAGCATTTGAGGTGATAGTAAATGCTTGGTCCTATCGCAATTTTGAGTATGATGACTTTATCGAAGTTTTAGACATGCTGGAGGAAGAACGGCGTGTCTGGGTCGATTGGGAAGAAAACATCTACGGTAAGCGTGGGTATTCAAGAATGATATATTACACAAACATTGGCACTATAGCACCAGATAATTCCTACTTGGTATTCAATGCTGAGGGCTCTGTTCTAGGTCAGTTAAGTGGTTCTTTCGTCTCTAATTTGCGCAGTGGTGATGTGATTCTACTTGGCGGTTCAACCTACCGAGTTACCAACATTCAGGGCACGCGAGTAAACGTTACTGCTGTTACAGGTTATCGACCAACAGTTCCCTCGTGGTCAGGCGAAGCTCGTTCACGCTCTAGTGAATTGTCCAATGCGCTGCTTGACTTAATTGGTCATTGCATCGTTGCGTTGCGTAAGGAAATGGACCCTCGAATGATATTGTGTGACGCATATGGTCTGTCAAATATTGTCGCAAATTCTATTGCTCGACACTTAGAAGAACACTCAATTGACTCATTCCAGGTTCCCGACCCTAACAGAATACTAGTCGAACAAATAATCAGTAGTGGCCACCCTACTTACATGATTACCACCTGTCGTGGCAGAGGCTTCAATACCGCTCTCGGGTACTTTTTGGCCGGTTTGGCAGAATCTAACGGCATTAGTGTGATTGAGATGTCATTTGACGAAAATGGACTACTTCTCCGCACATCGCAAGAAATCGAACCGAGAGACATGTATGACTCATTCAAAAGTCACAATCACATAGAGGTAATTGAACGTTATATAATCAATACTCAAATTTTTTCAAAACGATTCAAAGAAGTAGCTGGCCGGTCTTTGATTATACCAAAACGCATTGGCGCAGATGAAATTAGCCCGCAAGTGTTCCAGCAAAAGGCGGATGCTCTGCTCAATAAGCATAGAACAATTGAAGACAGTTTACTGATGCGTGAAGCAAAAAATGAAATCATGTTTGGTGATATCGATCTAAACAGCTTGAATGCTTTCCTAGAATTGTGCATCGAGGGAAAGGCAAGAATCGTCCACCAAAAAATGACAATCCCATCAAGACTGGGTATGTCCTTATTCATGTCGGCATTTGAAGATTTAATGTCGATGAAAACCAGGGCGTTTTTAGTCAAAGATATCGATCCAACAATTCTCCAGCGACTACTCGGAACACGGAGTTTAGCCACAGAATTATCGGAGGAGGAACTAAACGAATATTTCCTCAATAAAGCACCAATACCTTCAGACGCTGCTGGCCTTTTACAACTGATGTCCCATGGTGGGGGCCTAGAAAAGTCATTCAATAACCCGCTATACCTTGAAAAACTAAAGGATATTGATTCTGAAATTCTCCGTAACTGGGTACAAGAATTATGTCAGAGTGGTGAAATAGTCAAAATTAGAAACACCGGCTCGGTTGAATTAGACAACAAATGGTTTACACCCTATATGGCAGAAATACACGGCACTCTCGGTTGCCTAGCCACAAACGGTGGCAAGGAAGTAAAAGATCTAAGAGACCTACACACTGAAGGAATGGAATATGAAATTGCTGTGGAATATTCTGGCCTCAAACCAACTAAATGGAAAACGATGAAAATAAGTGACCCTCATGTTGCAATGCGGGTGAAGATAATCGAAATGCTTGGTAGTGAAGGGCCAAAGATGGCAGATCAAATTGAATCACGCCTACCATTCTCGAAGGAGCTAGTTGACCGAATTTTGCATGAGTTAGAATCTCGTAATGTAATCTCGGTTGGGTTCTACAAACAGACCGATGATGCAGAGTATATCCTAAAAATAGACGAACATCGACTCACCGGTGGTGAAGAAGAGGTTGTTGAATATCGCTGGGTACAAAACATGGTATTTGACAAATCCTTTGCCCGGTACAAAGATGGGTTCACCGCTTTTGATTCCCACGTAATATTCCAAAAACAGCAGGAGTTACTATATCGAGTTGACGAATTTAGGTTTAAGGACTGGAAAGACCTGCAAATGGATTCTGATGTGATAATGGGCCGTTTGCTGCACAATCGCATCGGTTACACAACAAAGAAAAATATTCCAATGTTGTTAGGATTAAAGCCTGAACCGTGGATTGGAGCGATGGAAGAGCAATTGCTCGAGAAAATTCCCCCTGGTATAAACGTGACCAGACAAGAAATCATGCAAGATTTCCCCAAGGGTGACGAGTTTAAGTCGCTTCAGCGTGATTTGAAGCGAGCCTTGGACAATCTTGAACGACAAATGTTGGTGGTCAAGCAGTTTGAAGATGTGGTGGGCAGGCGCCGGAAATTATCCCTGTTCCATCGCGTTCACGGAGTCTATGAACCTACTAGTTTCGAAGAATCACTAGTTGATGTAGTAAAGCGATTGGGTCCGATAAAATCACACACTTTGAGATTCTTCGTTACTAAGTCATATGAGGAATTAACAATTGCGTTAATGAACTTAGAGAAATCTGGTAAAATTGCGAAAGTTGTTTCTCTGGTTCCAGAACCAGAAGCGTTCTATTGCATGCCGGAGGAAGTTGAACTACTGAAACGGCCGAGCAGAGAAGACGGAAAATTGAGAATACTCACTCAATCAGATCCCTATGTTTCCCGATTTATCTGGGAAGTTAGGAGCATCCTTGACAGAGGATGGTATCTTCCTGTGTTCAAGGGCGTTGATCCGATCGGAAAAGTGTTAATGTTCAAGGTAAATGATTATCTTGAAGTCAAGGATTTGCATATACCTAATGCTTACATTGAAGAATTTTGTGTGGCTTTTGCTGCGTTACTTGACAACCATTCTGATCAATTGGTCGATGTTGCAGTTTTGACCAACTTCAATAGCGAACCAGTATCGCAACTCGAACCGGAAACTCGTCGGTATTTGGAAAATATTGGTTTCAAATTAACCGGGGAAAGAATGATTCGGGGGGGTATAGTTGACCCGCAACCGAGAGAAATTGCCGAGCGTGCCTTATTCCATCGCCATTTTTTGCACCAAAATACGAGACTAGAAAACGAAGTTATTGCAATGCGCAAAATTCCTGAGGTTCGAGACGATTTTGCCTTGCGAGGACGCTGTGAGGTATACCGAGCCGACCTCAAGAGCATGGCTAGTGCAAATCGTTTGCATCAGGGTGTAAATCTTCGAGGGCACCAAGTTTGGGCGACGTATGAACACTTCCAAGATTTACTTGTTATTCGCGGGATCCCCGCCGATGAAGACCTATTGGACATTGTTGATTTCTTTTCTACTAATTCAGACCCTAATATCTTCAAAGAAAGGCATGCTCTGTCACAGTCCGAGTTCCGTAAATTAATACAGCCACTGATTAGGACTGGTCACATTGTCCAAGATTTCCGAGGAGGGTTTAGGACTGTTGTGCCAAATACATCCATCGACCCCGTTGAACTACGGAAAGAATATCTCCGTAACATGGTCAAAGAGTATCCGATAATTACCCTTAAGCAATTTATGAGACTCGCAGGGACACCATTTAAGCCCGAGGAAATTAAATCCGTACTGAATTCCTTTGAGGCTGATGGAACATTAATCAAAGGTTTTCTAATCGAAGACTTACATGAAGTTTGCTGGGGCCGGAAGGAATTGCTAGACGAGGCGCGCAGCATCCGTCCAATTCGTGACTTTGTCCTTCCACCTAGTGATCCGATATCACCTTATTTTGCTGACGTGTTAAAGGAAAAATTTGGCTTCGGATCAGCCTATTTAGTGTTCAAAAATGCCGAACCAGTTGCTGCATTCAAGGCTAACACAAGAAACAAAATTATCGAGGTTAAAGATTATGAAGGCTCTGAGAAGGGATGGCGAATCGTCAAAGAATTTGCTTGGGAACACCAAATGCCACTCGAAACCGAATTGAGAATCGGTGGTAAGAAGATGACTCGATGATAAAAAACACAATACCACTACTTTTTAATGGTGGCTTGTTAAGCATTTAACGTTAACATGCACTCATACGGTAAGTCGGCAACTTTAGTGGCGCTATTTTTGCTGTCACTGGCAACGCCTGCATTAACCACCAACACCGAGGCGGAGTCGGTTGCTGAAATAGAAATTCTACACACCGCAATTAATCCGTCGAATAACAAAACTTATCACCTCCTGAGCGAGGGTTCGTGGACCGAATCTGCAGTAGTTGCAAGAGCCTTGGATGGGTTTCTTACTACCATCGATGATGACGTTGAAAACCAATGGGTGTTTGAC
>DAUW01000098.1 GCA_002505355.1 Euryarchaeota archaeon UBA229
CACTCGCTAGCGATAACTGTCAAAGACCTGCACCTAAAGGCCTAGACAATGAGCAAGGATTGGAGTATCCGTAAGCGACGACCGGTACGTAGGAAACAAATCGCACCATTACTAAAGGCGCTAGAAGAATCATTAGGAATCGACCTGTCGGTTGATGGTGCGTTTCTGGAAATGGCTGAATATGGTCCTTGGCAGATGGTGTTTGTCGACAAAGTACCGAAAGCCATCGAAGTAAAAAATTCGGATAATGAACGCTTTGCTTTCTTGACGTTGAGGGGTTTTCTCGAACATACTGATGCGGCTAAATGGGTTGAAGTTGATCACGGAGCAATTCCATTTTTGATGAATGGCGCGGACTGTATGGTCGCCGGAGTACAGGCAGCTGATGAAGCGATTGAAGTCGGCGAATTAGTCTGGATTAGGGACATGAAACACAAGAAACCACTTGCTATCGGATGGTCTACACTGACGGGACTTGAGATGGCCGAGGCAACCAAAGGTAAAGGCATCAAGACGTTGCACTGGTTTGGCGATGAACTTTGGGAAATGGAACCCTAATCTCGAAGATGTTCAATTAATCGTTCGATGAAGCGACGTTGGTCAATGTCCCAATCTTGTAAGGTTACTGTGCAAGAGCCTTTCCGCACTGGTAATTTCCCGTCGACAAATCCAGCCTGAGTAAGGTCGCTAGCAACAAGGGGCAGTGACTTGCCTTTAATGTGAATCTTCACACCATTGTCGACAATTTTTACATAACCGAATTCAAGATTTAGTTTGTTATTGGATTCAGAAAATTCCACTCCGCCTGCGCTAATAAACCGTTTAATTGCAGAAAATATTGCGATCGAGTCCGCTGCTTCGGTAGGCAAACCACCGTAGGCAGAAAGGAAGGTTAATTCTGTGGAGTTTTGTTCTATCAAGTGATCAAAATCTCTTGACTTTGAGTCCTTCCCACTCATAACCCCACCACACTATGCTAGAGGTTCGATTCTTTTGGTTGTAACGGAGTAGGTATCTGTAATCAGCGTGATTGGGGCAAACCTCAATCAATGAGTATGCCTGGTTGTGATATGGCAACCACCTGGGTAGTCGACTCGAACTGCTTTATCCACATGGGTTCAATGGCACAAGACGGTCTTGTAGAAGATTTGTCAAAGACTATTCCTGAGGGTATCTTTGTCACTCCCGGGGTTCACAAGGAAGTAAAAACTGTTAGATTTCAGCGTTGGAAAAACAAACCTAACCTGCTCGACAAGATGAAATCAATATTGACTACAATCAGTGTTGAGGATAGCCAAATAAGAGGTCTAGCAAACCAAATTGGCGAGAAAGCCGCACCACAAGATGTCGATTTATCTCTCATGGTATTAGCAAGCAAACTATCCAGGGAAGGGCGCGATGTTGTCTTGGTAACTGATGACTTTAAGATGACTACGACGAGTCAAAAAGTAAATCTTGGATTTACAACCTGTCCTCCGTCAACCTTCCTACAACGATTGTCTGAGACCAGTCCCAATGCCTGCAAATCTAGGTTCCGCAGTCTGTCCCGCCGAACTAGGGCTGCTGAGATGCGTTACGCCATCAGCCGAGTCAATGAATATGATATCCAAGCAAAATTGACCTGGATGGTTGATTCATTAATCGAAGCGAAGCCTCAACCTGAGTCTAAACAGACAACTCCAGAAAAAAGCTCAGAGCAGAAACTAATTCGGGCATTGAGGAAATATCTCCTCGGCGGTGTACCAAAGAAATCTCACATGAATAGTTTGGCAAGCCTGCCAGATATTTGTTCACCAGTAAAGGAATTAGATGCACATTTGAAAGAAATCTCGAGCAACGACTCGGTAATCGTGGAAGCGGAATATCTCCGTGGAATACAGCTAATCAGCTCGGTGCTCGAACGGGTTGGTTTAGGCTTAGCACCGCTCGATGAAGAAATGGCGGAAATAGCCCACAGAGCCATTGCTGGACATATATATCGGATGGAGACCTGTCTAGCAATGCTAGCAAAAATGAACGGGGAGATGATGATTGCAAGACTACACCTATCCAGGGCACTGCATCACGCAACCTTAGTTGATGATGTTGAATCGGAAATGCTGGCGACTAATCAACTTGGTTTCTTGGCCTTAGTCAGAAATAACTGGATGAGGGCTGCTGATTTGTTTGAGACCGCAGACCGCCAAGCGCAAGCGACCAAAAGTCCTCGTTTAGCTTACGTTGTTTGTGCAGGAATGGCTAGGTACCTTGGTGGGGATGAAAATCTCGCTGCAAAACATTTGTCCAGTGCGCAAACAATGGTAAAAGACGAACCCGTTAATGCAGCTAATACGCTGCTGTTACTCGGTAAAACCCTAATGGCGATGGACGAGGTTGGACTAGCGATTGAGGTATTAGATGAGGGCATGGAGTGTGCCATCGATGCTAACGACATTGGGATTACCGAGCAGTTAGCGGAGTACTTGGTATTAGCCAATAATGCGTTGACTGATAACGACGCTCAGCAATACGTGGGTCTTAGGAGATATCTCGATGATCTCAAATCCGTCAGCAGCAAGACTTCGCATCAGTTAGAGGAGAAAATTAGTGAGATTGAACAACAAGTAGAAACAATGTCTAAGCCAATTGATGCATCAGAAGGCTGGGTTGATGCTGAGACGGTATTTACGGAATCGGCAAAGTTCACGGTTCTGCGACAGCTTACCACCGAAAAGAATCAATCACTAATTATTGGTCAGCATGGAGATTTAGGAATTGTTGGGTTTTGGCTACCAGATGGTGATTTCCAAGTTTCTGGAGGACAAAACATCACGATAAAAAATACTCAGGTGAAAGTTGCTGCCGCCCCTGATGAACTACGAATTGAACATAATCTATCTGGGTTGATTGCCATAAAGAATCCGCAAGAAATATCATTTTCTGCCGAGATTAACTTGTAATTTTAAAACAACCGTTTAAGCGGTAACTGGGCAGATTTGCGAATAATCAGTACACCAATACTGATAATAGATATCCAGATTGAGGGTTAGTTATGGCTGCAAGGGGGCTTATCGTAATTTTACTTACGACCTTACTCGCACCTATGGTAACCGCAGAATCCGAGATGCCGATTGAGTTTGGTTATGGAGCAGAATTATCTGGGGTACCAGAGGATGCCCCTTTGACTTATGCTTACTCTCCAGCAGTTAGGGCGGCATTTGCTCGTGTCAGTGATTTGAATCAGTACACAATTGAGGAACAGCAGTCAGTCAAGCAGTGGATTGTTGTTAGTCCAATTGCCATTGGTGAACCAGCCCCACTGCTCGCCAACGCGTATACCGTCAACACAGACTTTGCTAGCGGTGCCAAGGAATTTGCCCGACTACAATACGAGGGAAAGATAGAGGTCGCATACCCTCTAATTGAGAAAACTATGGAAAAGAAATGGATTCCTAATGACGCTAATTTTGACGATCAATGGCATCTACAAAACACTGGACAGACCGGTGGCAGTCCAGGCGAAGATGCCAATATAACAACTGCCTGGGACGATTATCGCGGCAATGGAGTGGTAATTGGAATCGTTGATGATGGATTAGATTGGAATCATGCTGATTTGGACAATTATTACGAGGATACCTTGGACTATGACTACTGCAACAACGATGGTGACCCAAGTCCCAGCTATTATGACGGGCACGGGACCTCTGCTGCCGGGGTTGCTGCTGCAGTAGGCAACAATACAATCGGCGTATCTGGTGCAGCACCCAGAGCAGGATTGGCCGGTTTGCGATTAATCTCCTGTAGCACAACTGATATCAGAGAGAGTAATACCCTAACCCACGAAAACCAAAACATCGACATATACTCCAACTCATGGGGTCCAAGCGATAATGGTAGAACAGTAGAAGCCCCAGGGCCATATATGTTAGCAGCATTCGAAGAAGATGTTGCCCAAGGGCGCGGAGGTCTAGGTAACATCATTACCTGGGCTGCTGGCAATGGTCTAGATGATGACGATAACTCAAATTATGACGGTTATGCGAACAGCCGTCATACAATTGCGGTTACTGCAGTAACCCACAACGGCATACAATCATGGTACGCAGAACCGGGTGCTAACATACTCGTAGCAGCACCGTCAGACGGTGAAGGTGAAGGCATCACTACTACTGATAATGAAGGCGGCAGTGGTTACAATAATGGGGATTACAACAATAATTTCGGCGGCACATCCTCGGCTACACCATTGGTTTCGGGCGTTGTCGCATTAATTTTAGATGCTAACCCCAACCTCACATACCGAGATGTTGAACACATTATTGTTCACAGTTCTAGAGTTAATCATGCCGGGGATGAATCTTGGAAGGTTAACGGCGCAGGCCATGATGTCAGCCACAAATACGGCTACGGAGTAATAGATGCGAATGCTGCGGTTGAATTGGCTGCTGGTTGGACTAATGTGGAGCCAGAGATAAACTTCCAATCTGGATTAATCGATGTGCCGGACCGCCAAATTCCTGACAACTCAGCGCCGGGAATTACTGAAACTACTCAAGTATCTGAATCAATAAAGATTGAACACGTTGAAGTTATTGTCGATATAGACCATTCTTATCGAG
>DAUW01000086.1 GCA_002505355.1 Euryarchaeota archaeon UBA229
CGTTCTCCCGGGGTGGCCGAAACGTATACCATTTGGGGGACGAGTGACTGAAACTCCGGAATCTTGAGTGGTCTGTTGTCAGCGGCTGTAGGTAGTCTAAATCCGTGTTCAATGAGGCTTTCTTTCCTCGACCTGTCGCCATGATACATTCCACCAACTTGAGGTAGACTGACATGCGATTCATCCATAATAACGAGAAATTTTTGCGGATCGCCATGAAATTGCTTTGCACACGCAGCGAAGAAGTCCAGCAGGCAATACGGTCTTTGTCCACGCTCTCTACCATCAAAATGAAGCGAGTAATTCTCAATCGATTGACAGTGACCAATTTCTCTCAGCATCTCTAGGTCGTAGCGAGTTTTTTGCTCGATACGATGGGCTTCCAAATCTTTACCCAAGCTTTTGAAGTGAGCGATACGGCCATCAAGTTCGGTTTCAATAGACTCGAGGGCTTTTTCGAATCTTTCTGGGCTGGTCATAAAAAATTCCTTTGGATGAATCCATGCTTCGTCCAAGTTATCCAGTACCTCCCAAGATACCGGGTCACAGACCTGCACTTTGGTGACGCCGTCAAAATCGAACTGGATGCGCAAAGGGTCGTCTCTCGACGGCATCCAAACGTCTAACACTTCACCTCGTAAGCGACAATTGCCTCTTGCTAAATCGGTGTTGGTTCTAATATATTGAAGACCGATTAATTCCTTTAGTAAATCAGTCGGTTCAATCTGTTGCCCGACATGGCATCTTACGTGTGATTCAAGGAAGGTTTCAGGTGGATTAAGACCATATATGCACGAAACAGATGACACTATTACGCAATCTGGTCTACTGACTAGAGATGCAACAGAGGCGAATCTTTCTTGCTCAATACGCTCATTTATCGAGAGTTCTTTGTCGATGTACAAATCTCTTTTCGGCAAGTACGCCTCAGGCTGATAATAGTCATAGTGAGAGACAAAATAATCAACGGCATTTTCCGGGAAGTAACCAGCCATTTCTTGATACAACTGCCTCGCCAGGGTCTTGTTGTGGCTCATGATTAATGTCGGGATATTCATTTTCTCGATAACTTTCGCCATGGCAAATGTCTTCCCGCTGCCAGTGACGCCAAGCAGCACGCACCTTTCTTGTGAATTTTCCAATTGAGAAATCAAATTTTCAATTGCTTTTGGTTGATCGCCAGAAGGCTCGAACTCAGAGTGCAAAACAAACCGCTTCACATCGGGCCTGAGATGCTCAAGGGCTGCACCTTCCAACGCTTTGGATAGGTCAAAGGGGTCTTTGACATCTAAATCAGCGATATCGACTGCGACATTCGCGAGATTTTCAAATTGACCATCGTCATCCCACTCAATTGGCATAAGCACCCTCCAATGACTTAGGGTGTCAATCAATAGTTTTCAACTATAGTATTGTCTATGGTAGGTATAGACCGCCATTGACGTGAATAATACTGCCAGTAATGTAGGCTGAATCCTCGCTCACTAGGAAGGATATCGTGCTAGCCATATCTTCCGGAGTTCCAACTCTTTTGAGTGGCACTTCATTCTCGCGTTGGGCTCGTTTTTGTTGGGAATCGCCAGCCAATATCGCCGTGTCAACATACCCTGGAGCAAGCACATTGACCCTCTTACCTTCAGGACCAACTTGTTGCGCTAGCGACCTCGCCCACACCGCCAAGGCCGCCTTTGAGGCTGAATAGTCTGCACCATGAGGCGAGCCCCTGGTTCCAAGCTGCGATCCGACAACAACCATGCGGGCATCGTCACTTAAATGGGGTTGGATGGCCTTCCAAACTGCGACAGAGCCTTCAAAATTTACTGCCATAGTTTCGCGTAGGGTTTCGATAGTCAATTTATCAGCAGCAACGCGATTGTAAGCTCCATGATTAAGCACTAACACTTCGATTTTCCTCGCCATCCAGGGATGTATTCCAAGTAGCCCGACCTCCCCTTCATTTGCACAGTCAACTTTTACTGCTAACGCATCCCCGCCATCCTGCCTAATTTGATGTACGACCATCTCAGCAGGTTTTGAAGAGGTATTGTACGTCAGTAACACATCGTAACCATCACTGGCAAGTCTAGTACAGGTTGCTGCACCGATGCCTTGTCCACCACCGGTTACCAGTGCGACAGGGCGGCTCATAACGCTCCTAAGTGGTTCTAAGCAATAACTCAACCGAATCATTCGACAAACTGGGCCAATTGCGGTGGTTGCCACCCTTCTGGCTTGAGCACCTTGCCATCGTCTCGACGAATCACTTTACCATCAACCAGTTTAGCCATGTTAGAGCGATGGACCTCATTGAATGCATCGTCATAGATGTCCTGCATTCCATGGTTGATTATGGTGCCAGCTAGAATGTAGCCGATATCCGCTAGTGCATCGAGAACTTCAACTAAATCCCCACTTCTCGCGGCTTCAGCATATTCTTGCACTTCTTCGGTCAGGAGCTTTATACGCAATTCAATCAGATCATCTGGACCAAGTCCTGGTGATGCCAATTTTGGAATTTCAAATGCTTCATTAAATTCTAGCAGTGCAGCGATGATTGGGTTCATGATTTGATTAAACCCAATGCAGCCCTTCAACATTTCATTGTGCGCCGTTGTTATTCGATGCTGTATCCCAAAAATTCGATTTTTCATTCAACGCCTGTTCTAGATCTCGGTCATAAACAAGGTAAGTGGTATCGTCCGTTTCGAAACGGTTGATTTCGCCAACCTTACTTTGTACTTCGATTTTGCTAGTAGTGATTCGTTTTGTGAAATTGTTTCGGTGATCAGCGATTAAGCCCTTGAGCCGCAGGTTGCCATATTCGGCGTCCTGCATCCAAACTTCCATTTTGTCACTTTCAATAATCTGAAAATCAATTCGTTGTTCAATGTTGTAACCCCCATCTGTGAAGACACG
>DAUW01000029.1 GCA_002505355.1 Euryarchaeota archaeon UBA229
TCGGCTGGTAAGTCGAAAAACCGCGGTGCTGGAGCGGCAAAGGCAGCTAGTCGAGGCTCTTCTTGGAATAAATCAGATGTCAAAGACGAGCTTGGTTTAGTTGAGGCGGCGAGAATCAAGGCAATTGGTGGCATGACTGCCGCTGCTCATGGTGTCGTCGACGATTCAGCCTTCGAGGTTCGGTTAATGGGCGGCTTAGCCGTCTTGAAAGACGGTCGAGACCCGCTTTACACTATGCAAGCAGCGGCAAATACCGCTTCAGTTGTCGCACTAGGTTGGACATTGATTGCCTTGATGCTAGCCTGGCGTGACCGAGAGCTGGATTGGTGGTGGATTCTCGCCGGAGCCGGTATTTCTGCAATAACCGGGTTAGTGATTGCGTTGGAAGGATTGTTATCTCATGATACTGAATTACTGAGGAAATTAACAAAATTCGCCCGCACTTTCCAATTATTCCTCGTCGCTTGGTTATGGATTCTGGTGTTGTGGTCAGAATTTGGCGATCTGAATCTAAGAGGTGCTCAACCTGTACTAGAAATTGTCGTAGTTTGGGTTTCAGTCTTCGCAATTATCGAGTTTGTTAATCGCTTCAGGTTAGGTAAAATACGCTGGAATGGTAGTAGTGCCTTGGACAAAATTGTCGGGTTTTCAACCGTTCTTACCGGGGCTCAGATTACCGAAATGAAATCTAACTCTTCACAGATAATGTCCGGACTGCGCCTTGGTTTGCACTGCTTTACCTTTGTCTGGCTAGCTTCCCTTTTGATGCTGTCTGAAGGAGTCTTACCAGACACTACCTCACTTGCGTCAAGTTGGGGTAGACCAACCCTATGGCTAGCCTCAATGTATGGTTTAATTGTAATTTCCGAGCTCTGGTTGAGAATGCGCGGTCGCATGCCGAACGAATATTGATTTCTGCGAATTTAGCCTATTTACTGGATATTTAGTTATATACTTCATAAATATAGTTGAGCATATGCAACCGCAAGATGCGCAGATGATGGGGCAAGTGGCACCCGCAGGAGCAATGGGCCAGCAAGTGATTATAGTACAGAACAAAAGTGGTGGACCGAAGGTTTTCGGAATCATCGCCATTGTCCTCGGTGGTATCGGAGTCATCCTGAACGGATTAAATTTCACCGCTGATTTAGGCGGCCTTGGTGGTGGGCTAGTTGCTCTTTACTACCTACTGACGTTGCTAGCTGTTGTGAGTAACGGCATGTTCGTTTATGCTGGTATTCTGTTATTCCAGTATCGAAAATCTGGAGTATGGTGGGGCTTTGGTGCAGTTGGAGTTGGTGTATTAAGCACCGTGATTATATCTTTGGTGATTGCCTCTGCTCTAAGTGAGCTTGACGAGGGTCTTGGCGAAGCAGTTGCAGGATTTGGCTTAATATCTGCTGGATTGCAGGCTGTGTGCTGTAGCGCTGTAGTCGCACTGCCACTCTTGATGAACGGCGCTGACCTTGATTGAAGCTTTAGCGAAAGTAGTCGCATTGACATCCTCGGATGTGTTGATATACGCGAGTGAGTCCGTTTAGGCTACTGCAGGAGTCGCCCAGCTTGGTCAAAGGCGCTGGGATGAGGTCCCAGTCCGTAACGGTTCGCAGGTTCGAATCCTGCCTCCTGCACCACTAATCGATACAAAATATTGCTCGCAAATTATTCGCTTTAGGATTTTTGAAAATTGCATGAGCGCCCGCACGTAAATCACTGCAATGTTAGACATGCATTTGAGGAAGCTGGCCGCTTCGACTGGGTTTATTGATAGCATGATTGGTCATACAGACATGGTGACGGGACAGATAATTTCAGATCTGACATTTTGAGCAATAGTCTAACCGGCGACCTGAAAGGCGGGTATGAACAATTAGCGAATCGCAAGTGTGACAGGCTAACCCATCCCTAGTGAACACGTAGTGCCTTGCTTGGTACCTCGATAAGCCGTTGTCCCGTAGGGTTTTGTACAATTCTTGCGGCACAGTTACGCCTTTCTCATGGTAGGCAAGGGCGGTTATTTCAATCGCTGATCGGGCTAATCTGTGGCGTTCATCCTCGGTTAGTGAACCGGTTTTGCGATATGGGCTGATTCCGGCAGAAAACAGAATTTCGCTGCGCAGATAATTACCTACACCTGCAAGAAAGCCTTGATCTAACAACAATCCGCTTAGTTGCCTTCTAGCAAACTTTTGGTTTGATATCTGAGCGAGAACATCATCGTAACTGACCTCTAGATCTGCAACATCCGGGCCTAATTTTGCCAAATAAGGATGGCCGGGCAACTCCCATGGCTCAAGAATCTCAATATCCGTTGCCGACCATAATCGGGCGATGTGTTTATCATTTCCAAACAGCACTCGGAGCGCCCTATTGGTTGGTTTTGGCTTGGTTGTGGCGCGATTCACGGTCCATCGCCCGTATAATTGATTATGGCTATACATCACATAATCGCCTACTGAAATTAGTAAACCCTTAGAGCGTGCTTTGACATACTCGACTTCTTTATTGAGGAAGTAGTGTTCTAATCCTTCTACCGTTTTGTAGTGAAATTCTACCTGACTGACCGGTTTACCAACAAGTGCTTTGGCAATCCGATTGGCTGCCCGATGTATTTCAGGACCTTCAGGCATGGAATTCTGTCACTCGGCTTGGGTTTAAACAGATGTTTGTTGACATTATCCTATGCGGCGACGATGGAGTGAAGAACGGCGCAGCAACCAACAACAGGCTGAGTGGATTGTTAGTTGGTTGAGAAAGCATGGTCCTGCAACCATACGAGAAATTGTTGCAGCTCTAAAAAATGCGCAAAGAGAAGTGAAGGCGCACATAATTCAGCGAGCGCTGATAAGGTCGCCATTTGTTGAAAAAATAGGAGAAAAAAGCATCAACGGAGAAATCCATTCTATTTGGCAATTTTCTGCGGATTAGTCGTGTCTAGAATTGATTTAGGTTACTCATCGGATACTATTGCGCTAACGATGGTTACTGGGACAACTGGTCGATCATTGCTTCCAGTCTCTACTTCTGAAATTGTTGTAACATGTTCACAACCAGAAATTACCTGTCCGAAAACTGTATGAACGCCATTTAGCCAAGTGTGCTCGCTAATGTCTTCTGGCATAATGAAGAATTGTGAACCACCAGTATTTGGTTGACTGGTTTTTGCCATCGAGACCATGCAAGGCAGGTGGCGCAGACCATTGTCTGCTTCGTCTGGCAGGGTATAGCGTGTCTCGCTACTGCAATCTGCTGCGTTGGTCATTGCGTCACCGTCACAATAACCATACCACTGTGCAGCATACCCGCCTGTTCCATCATTGTTTTCAAAGTCCCCGCCTTGTATCATGAAGTCATCAATAATCCGGTGAAATGTCACATTGTCGTACATTCCGGCTTGAGCAAGACGTCGTAGATTATCTGCGTGGTATGGGGCTTGAAGATGATATAATTCAATTACGATTGTGTGGGACAGTGTTGCATTGCTTGCCGATTCTGCATGAATTATTTGCATTGTTACCGTACTGGTTTCACCTTGATAGACTGGGATAACGGTTTCTTCAACAATGCAGAGCTCTGACGCAGTGTCCCAAATTGTTCCACTACCACAGTATTCGCTGCCATCTAATGACTCATTATCTATACAGCCGGGCAGCCATACTGTAAGTACTAGTAGACTAATTAAGCAAACAGCCCTACTGTGCAGACTGGTGGGTCGTGTTCCGTTCATGGCTGGGCCATGGATTGGTTACTTTTAATCTGTAACAATTAGTTAGCAACGAATTATTCCGCGGCTTCGGCGGAGCCTGGTGCCTCTAGATTGCCAGTTATCATCATAACTCCGATCACGATATGAACTAGCATTGTGACCGGGAATATCATGTCGAAATATGACGGATTATTGAGTATCGGTGCCATGCTAAAACCAAGACCTACAGGCATCAAAAGCGACCACATGTAGTCGGTTCCGGACGGCCTCTGCATCATAAATGCCGTCATACCGACAAGTATCATACCCATGCCCCACATTACTGGCATCATGGCCCAACCAGAATTGGCTGCGTCCCAGGCGCCTCTAACAGATGTCATTTGGTCAGCTTCGTCATCCCATGCTTGATCATCGTCTGCATCGATTTCGAAGTCGATATTGTTGATGGAGTTTACATTACCGCCAAAGCCTGCCATGAATAAGGCTAGTGCAGCAATGATGCACATCCCTGCGACGGTAAGCATCTGCTGGTGCATCTCTCCAGCGCCCTTTTTCATTTTTTGGACTAATAGATAGAGTCCGCCGAACATAACAACGATGCCGATTGTTGCAATCGCAAGCATCATCATCAACGGCATTCTATCTTCAGCAAACAATATGGCAATAGCGTCTGCTCCAACCTCAGAAGTCTGTGGCCAGCTAAAAAAAGCTACCATCAGTAATATTGGTCCACCGGCAAGCATGTAAGGTGTTAAATCTCTCCCCATGAGGAAAAATCGCACTATTGACCTATAACCGTTGCGTTGGGTAAGTTGTTAACAAGCCATGTTTCGTCGGTTTCCGGCTATTGCCGGATTTAATAAAAAATCAGAATCAGGCAGATTTACTAGTGGAGATTATCACTGCAGCAATCTTGTAGGGGTCGCCGTTCGATGCAGGTCGGCGATCTTCTAGTCTACCTTTCCACCCGTCTTCGATCGTCCCAATTGGAATCCTTATTGATGCCCCTCTGTCTGATACGCCATAAGAGAATTCATGTATTGATTGAGTTTCATGCTTTCCAGTTAATCTCATATGATTATCTGCTCCGTAAACATCGATGTGTTCTTTGATGTTCTTGCCGAATGCTTCGCAAATCTTAGTGAATACGGCCTCATCACCCGATTCACGCATTGCAGTATTAGAGAAGTTGGCGTGCATTCCGCTACCATTCCAATCAGTGTCGCCTAATGGCTTTGGATGCCAATCAATGGTTAATCCGTACTTCTCTGCATTACGCTCAGCTAAATATCTAGAAACCCAGATTTGGTCGCCAGCATCTTTTGCGCCTTTAGCAAATATTTGGTATTCCCATTGTCCAGCAGCGACTTCTGCATTAATCCCTTCAACATTCAACCCTGCTTCTAGGCACTGATTAAGGTGGTCTTCGATAATCTCTCGACCGAACGCGTTGGCGCCACCAACAGAGCAGTAGAATTGTCCTTGTGGTGTCTGGTCTCTAGGGAATCCTAGGGGCAATTTAGTCTCTGGGTCCCACAGGAAGTATTCCTGCTCAAAGCCAAACCAGAAATCGTCGTCGTCATCGTCAATTGTTGCTCTTCCGTTGGATTCGTGAGGGGTTCCGTCTGCGTTCAATACCTCACACATAACCAAATATCCATTGATTCGATCTGGGTCTGGGTAAATCGCTACGGGCTTTAACAAACAATCTGAGTCGCCACCATCTGCTTGGAGGGTAGAAGAACCGTCAAAGGACCACATTGGGCACTCGTCTATCGATCCCCCAAAGCCACTACGAATCATGGTTTTGCTACGCATGCTTTGGGTCGGTTTGTATCCATCTAGCCATATATACTCTAACTTCGCTTTATCTGTCATAGTTATCATTCGCGTGGAAAAAAGCATAGTTTATATAACATCCGTTCAAATTTTTTACAATAACCTGAGTAAATGATTATGTAAATGGCATAAATATTGCTCAAACTTACATACACAGGGTAATTTTTGCGAGTTGACTAAGCAAATGCGCGCGAAACGCGCTTGTATTGAGCATTCGAATAAATCAAGATTTTACTAGCTGAAAAACGGATTTTTCCAGCGCCGGGGTAATTTATATCGGGGCTCTACGGTTGGTAATGCTATGGATGATGACGTAATGAGTATTGACAACACCCCACAAATGAGGCAGTTTGCCCAATTGTGGATGATGAGTGGCGGCATGGTCTTAGCGACGGTTAAGAGCATCTTAATTGATGGTCGGCCAATTGAAATGCCTGAAATCCCCGGGCGTGATTTCAAATCGGAAATCATTGAACTGAGTCACTCTTTCAATGAGATTGTTTCGAGGCTGAAATGATGGAGGTTCCGACCGGCAGTCATATTCGAAGATGGCGTAAATCCCTTGACATAACCCAAACTAATTTGGCAAAAATGAGTGGTGTGGCTCAATCGATAATCGCTAAGATTGAAAATGAAAACGTCGACCCTAGAGTTTCAACACTGCGGAAAATTGTTGAAGCATTAGCCAGATTCGAGAATCCAGAGTTATTACACACCGTTCAGGATGTGATGACTACAGATGTTGCGGCGCTGAGATATGAAGATACCATTCAAGTAGCAATCGATCGTATGGTCAAAGACGGTATTAGTCAGTTACCTGTACTATCCCCTGCCGGAGTTATACTAGGGATAGTTTCTGAAGACAGTATTTTGCAAAAGGGTGCACACAGAAACGGTGTTGTTGGATTAGTGATGGATACTAACCCTGCTATTGTTGACATTGGTCTTTCAGTTGCTGAGGCACGGAGAAGATTAACCGAAGTTGAGGCACTACTAGTTGTCGAAGCAGAATTACTTGTCGGCTTGGTCAGCAAAATGGATTTAGTGAGGGCTTTACGCCTCAACAGTATAGCTTGATTATGCGTTGTTTGCTGCAGATTCACCTTGTGGAGTGACGAGCGTGTTGCTGCCATCACGGTAAATTACCGGAATTTCAACTGAAGATGCGCTGGGAATAACGTGCATAGAGCAGGAAGGGGTGCATGCCGGCGGCAAGTAGTCCTCACCAGACTCGGATAATACGAAGGTTATACCATGGTTTGCGGGCAGCAATGCATCGATACCTTGGAATTCCATCAACATGTTAACAGTCTGGCCTGGAATTACTGTTTGGGCATCGTAACCACCAGCATGATATCTCACATCCATGGTAGCATGGCCAAGCCTTATTCCGGTTTCTGAATCCTGCATTTCGATAAACACCTGCCCGCCATCGAATGATGGTACGGCGGTTAGATGGAATGTAGCTAAGCCAGAAATATGGGTGTCTAGGTCTTCAGCAATCGGTGGACAGTTGACAGTCACAGTATCTCCGCCGCCCAACACTAGACCGGCGCTACCGACAAATGAGCCACTGGTTTCACACTGCGTCATATCTAACGATATCCTCTCTGCATCAAGTGGTGGCCAAGTCTCTTCGATACGCCATTCACCATCATTGCGCTGTATTTGTGCGTGTAAAAGTGGTTTAGGTCCTATGCCCTTGAGGTAATACTCCATCCATTCAAACAAATCTTGGCCCCAATCCCAACGCGTCATGTTGTGAATCGCTTCACCACCATAACCGGAGTCTTGTGCGTTGTGTTTAGTCCACTGATCTGGATAATTGTGTTCCCACTGACCGAGCATTCCGGCCACTTCATAACCAGCATCAATGTATGCCTGATACCAATTTGTTCCCGGCGGGCCACCAAATACTTGATGTGGATCGACGTTCCAATCCTGCATTCCTTGGACCCAGTATATGCTACCATTGTATTTGCCAAGCGCCTTGTCAATATGACTTCGTTCATCATAATAGTTAGCCATGTAGGGATCAAGTTCACCAAGACCATAGCGGGTTGGCCCAGCTAAGAATCCTTCAACGACGTCGGAGCACATATTGTCTAAATCATCGTCATCATAATCTAGGATGCTGCTGCCATAATTTGAATGCATGATTTGAGAACGGGCCTCTGCACTTCCGTTCTTGTAAAGCAGTGGGGCAAGCGCAGTAGTTCCAGAAATAGGAACAATCGTTTTGAGATGTTCGCTACCTTGTGCTGCGGCTTCCCATGCGGTAGCGCCCTCATACGATTTACCGTAGATCGCGACATTACCGTTACTCCAATTTTGATCGCCAAGCCATTCGACCGCCGAGTGAATGCCCAAACCTTCACCATCACCTCGATAATCGAAACAACCAGTACTTTCCTCCGTAGCAAACACTGCAACTTGAGCTAAGGCATAGCCGTGTGGAACAAAATTGTCGTATATGAACTCGCCTCGTCCAGCAGCGACGATGTTGGTTGGGTTCGATTCGTCTCCTGGTTGTCCATATGAAAAGTATGGGCTGACTACTGCGATTACAGGGACTTGTTCACCATCCAGAGTATTCGATGGTAGCCAGTAGGATAGATGAACATCAGCACTATTCGGCCCGCCGCCCCAAATTCCAGTAGTGTCTACTGTTATAGTCGCTTCTTGAACTTCTAGCGCTTCATGTGGGCCGGGTTCGAGAACCATCGCATACGAACCATTCCAATTCCATTCTAGTTGATGCCTATCGTAGATATCGGGGTAAAGTGATTCGTTTTCCGCTTGGCCGGCATTAGATGGCGATGACAAACATCCAGATAGCGGTAGCATCACCAGCATAGCTACTAGCAACACCGCCTGACGCATGGTTTGGGGTTTGTGTCATATTCAATAAACTGATGCTTACCACTCTACCTCCGCAAGTTATGAGTTATAGCACCGCTTGGGTGTGAACATGCAGCCGAAGGATGCGTGGGGTAGTCGATGGAGAAACGCTACGCTCCCCATGGCCAAGCATTACATGACAGTTGCCGCAGAAAAACAGAGTCTAGTCTGTCTTGCTGCCGATCGAAATACTATGGCTGATTTATCTGAATTAGTACAACAGGTAGGGCCATTTATTGCAGCATTAAAGACGCACGTCGACTTAATTGACGATTGGTCTGTCGAATCATGGCATGATTTCTGTGCGCTTGCTAACAAGCACAATCTCCTGATTTTCGAAGATCGAAAATTCGCTGATATTGGCAAAATAAGTCGGGCACAGATGTCGGGGGTTTACAATATCCGTGCATGGTCAGATATTGTAACGGCTCATCTGATCTCTGGGCCCGATATAGTTGATGGATTGCAGGCTGGATGGAACGACGTTGGTCGACAAGGCGGGGTATTGTTACTGGCACAAATGTCAAGTCGGGGGAATCTACTCGGCGAGGATTACACTGCGAAAGTTGTCGAATTAGGAAGTGCTCACGCAGGTGTGCTCGGATTTATTGGTAATGGTTCAAGACCAGTCGAACTAGCAGAGTTGCGTCGCCAAGTCGGGGAACAGAAACTGATATGGACGCCGGGAGTTAACATATCGGTTGGTGATGGGGAGATGGGTCAGCGATATGGTGATCCTTATGACGCCATTGCTGCAGGGTCTGATTGTATAATTGTCGGCTCAGGCATTCACCGAGCAAACGACCCGCGCAGTGCTGCTCAAGAATATGCTAGGTTATCCTGGAAGGCGCTCCTCGAACGGTGATGATTTGTACGAATTATTTCTATGGTTTATTGCTTGTATATGCATCAGCTTACCGGCATGGTTGATTTACAATGCTTGGAGTAAGAGTCGCATCCTCAATGAACGAATAGTTAATTGCGACGACACATTACTTACCGACTCTGGCGTGAAAATCAATCAAATAATATCTGCTCCAGTAGGGACTACGGTAACAGAAAATGCAAACTTGGTGATAGTCACGGCAAATCACGCAAAAAATGTTGAGTAAGCGTAGTAAACAGCGCCAATGCCGAGTGAGATTACTACTAATCTAGTTACCAACTTAGAGCCCGGTTTTTTGCCTTGGTTAGCATCTGTAGGTAAAGGCAACTGCACGTCTAGGGGGGGCAATTCTGTTGCGCCTGGTAAGCCTGGAAGAGGAAGCCCCGGTAATGAGGGGAGTGGTAATGGACCATCGTCGTCTTCTGGCTTAATGCGATCAATCGGGTACAGTTCATCTAAATCTTCTAACCCGGGTGCATCTGGTATTGGCCCTAAGATGGTGTCCCACTGTTCGTCCAATACCGTGGTTGTAATTGGCTTTTGTAGCCAAGCTACTGCACCGGCGGAAAACTGAGCATCTGATGCAACTTTTGCTAATCGTCTTGGTGCAACGAACAATATTCGTGCATCGCCGCCGTGCTCACGCATCTCTAACGCTGCGAGGTGCCCGTCTAAAGATGGAATGTCTAGTGAGATTACCACTAGTTCAGGATCTAACCTTATGTATTCATCAACGGCCTTATCGCCATCTTGACATACCTCGATATTGAAATCTTTTATTTTGAAAATTGATGTAAGACGCTGAATGGACATTGCGTTTGATTCTACAATCAGAACACTTGGTGAACCATCATCTGAATTATTCGAGACGTAAGCCATGTCAATCTAACCTTCCGAATATACACTTACAAATCAATCAACCGGAGGTTTTACCCTATTCCTCCTCGTTATTAGTAGACAAATCTTCCACCGGCCCGTCGCGCGGGTTAGCGAAGGTTTCACGTATTGATTCGGATTTTGCTAATTCATCATCAGCTTGCCGCTTCAATGTCGGAGCTCTAGTAAATTGTAACTGTAACTCACTAATTACACTGCGAAATAGCTGCTCTTCCCTATCAGTAAGATTGGTTTTAGTTTTCCTCTGCAGCATTGACAACAGATCTATTGCCTCTTTTGCCTCAGCCATATCAAAATATTTGTTGCCTTGCTGATCTGGAATATATCCCATATGTAGTAGTGCACTGCGCTGAAACATGTGAACAAGTTGAAACAACTTGGTTGTATCATCATCGGAAAATATCTCTGCCATCATCTTTGCTAATGGCCCGCATTCAATTAATTAACGGATTACTCGAACAACTGATCGAGCAACCAATCAGGGTCGAACTGCATTAAATCGTCATAGCCTTGACCTACTCCGGCAAACACAATCGGCCTTCCGGTAGCAAAAGCAATTGAAAGCCCGGCACCACCTTTTGCGTCGGTATCAAGTTTGGTCAATACCGCCCCATCAAACTGCATTATTTCCTGAAACATTCTGGCTTGATCGACCGCATCATTACCCGCCAGCGAGTCCCCGACGAACAAAGTAAGATGTGGGTTAGCCACACGCTTAACTTTGTTCAACTCATTCATAAGATTAGTTTTATTTTGCATTCTTCCTGCAGTATCGACTAACAC
>DAUW01000007.1 GCA_002505355.1 Euryarchaeota archaeon UBA229
GGACCGGATGTTGTTTCGGGTTGTACAGTTGGAACGCTTTCAGGTGTCGGTTCCACAGTAGCAACAACCTCTGTTGTTTGAGGTGGCATAGTGCTGGGTACGGTTGCCGGTGGCCCAGCTGGCACAGTTGGAGCGGAAATTACCGATTGATAAGTAGATGTCAGACTGTCTTGATAGCCATCCTGACCCCAGTTTGCATATTCATCATCATCTTCTTCGACATTGCGTAAAATTCTGATTGTGATGACAATCCCGCCGACGATTATGACAATGAAGCCAAGCCATGTTGCTGCTCCAACAAAGTCAAATCCGGAGTTCGCATCATCATTGGTTTCAACAATTATTTTTCTTAGCTGAACCTGTATAACTGATTGCGCAGCGTCGCTAACTGTATCAGAGCGAGCCCAGAGGATGATTTCAGAATCAAAGGTTGGAGATTCAAGGGTTTTTAGGGTATCTTCAGTCACTTCAAAACGGATTGTGACAACTCTAACTGTGTCTTCACCGGTGCCAAGGACAAATTGTCTGTCGCTGCTGTCAATTCTCGATTTGTACCAACTACTGGAATTGCCATAATCAATGTCCATCGAGACAGATTGGGCAGTTGAATACTGATTTCTAACAGTTACTTCTAGCACGACCTCATCTTCAAAATTATCAATAATTACTTGTTGTGATGGCAGGATTTTGAGCCATTGGTTGGAGCTGCCTACCGAGTATGTCGAACCGCCAGTGGCAATCACCGTGCCATCGTAGTCGCTCTTGGCAATAATCACCATTTGCAGGTTGCCGCTGACTCCGGAGTCGAAGGAAAATTCAACCGTAACATTGTAACTAGCGCCACTATCAATTATCGGCGTAAACAACCCATCTACAAGATTAGTAAACTGTGCATTCATACCTTGAGGCAAGTTTAGACTCATCTCAAAAGTATCAGCAATATTACCGTTGTTGGTTACCTCGAAAGTCATCGATTGGGCAATATCCCCTGGAATGTAAGACTGATCAGAGATGTCGGTTTCAACCTCAACGCTGGCTGTTTTCCTTATCTCCACCGGAATTACTTCATTGACTGTTAAGGTGGGGTCATCTACATTTGTTGCGGTAACGACGACCTCGTAGAATCCTTCTGGCAAACCAATAGGCATCGGTAGGTTGAGGAAGAAAGTCCATGAACCACCCCACTCATCCAAAAGTGGTGATTGTACTGTGTCTAGATATGCTCCAGATTGTCGATACTTAAGTGGGAAGTCATTGGTCACGGAGATGTTGTATGATTCCTCGTCATTACCGTTGTTAAACAGTGACATGAGTATTGATTTAGCTTGATCATTAGCGAAACCTTCGACAAATAATCTGCCGTTGTCGTTACTGAATAAGGCGTAGTTAGTCTCCAGTTCGAAGTTACGATAGATTGGTACGTCAATTATTCTCGTTAGAAGTGTGTCTCCGACGACATCTCCACTAGTCCTTGAGGCTCTAATGTTGACGTTGACCTGCCCCGGAAGCGCTCTCTCCTCCGCAGCAACAAGTAAATTCAAATCTGCTGAAGTCCCTTTCAGCATGAATATCGACGTTATTGCATTACCCAACTCATCCTGGACTGTTCCTGACCATAAATCCTCACTGAAGGTTGCCGATAATTGGAAGGTAGAATCCAAGTTTCCGGTGTTAAAAACCCTAAACGGGAGTAACTGCGACTCCCCAGGGTTCATTGTAAGAGCAATCTGTGACGTTGTTGAGGTTAATTTCACGCTATATTGCGAATTAATGGAAACCGTTGTTGCTACTCGTGCCTTTTCTCCTGTGTTGGCTGAACTCGCATCAGTAAACCATATTTCCCAATCTTGGATTTGAACTTCAGAGCCCGGTGGAATCGACAAATTAGCCCAAACTTCAGTTGTTTCAAATGGACCGATTGGGGGAATTACAACGTTGAAATCATTGTCATTCGGATTGGTTGTATCCAATCTTAGTTGCGGTACCACGGGATCCATCCATGATTCATTGGTCACGTTAGTTTGCGCCCTAAATTGAACATTTTTGTAGCCATTATTGGTAACTAAACACTTCCATGAGACCAAATCATTCGGCACCGTTTCAAAACCGCCGACTGGGTCATCACAAGTTGCTGTTAATGTGTAACCATCAACTTTGGAAATTCCAAACTGCACGAAATCATCGAAGTGCATACCCTGTGTTGCTCCTGAACTGTCAGAGCGAAGAACGATACCGAAGCTCCACGAGTTGCCACCAAGTAATAGATCAGGGTTTAGTAGCGCAGGATTTTGTGACCAAACAACTTGCGGATCCCACGAGATATTCTTCCACTGGCCAGGAATTGGACTGGGATTTATCTCCGCAACATCCCAGTTGACTGATTGAAACGGGTCTGAAAAGTTGCCGTTGCCATTCCAAAATTCAAGATACGCTGCGTCTCCAGCGCCCATTGTACCCCATGCCTGAAGGTGCACTTGCGTCGAGATATACTCTTGCGAGCGGAATAGTTTCCTGCAGACCCACGCTTGTTCAATGTTGGTTAATCCCGGGTCTAGCGCATCATTATTGCAGTTGTTGTTGGGATTCTTGTAAGAATGAACTAACCTGTCGAATGCGCTCGATGGGTAGGTATTACCTCCCGGGAGTGACATACGCCAATGAGAATTACCAATCGCAGAATCCCCAGTATCCTCATACCATGACCCGAAATCGTTAGCGTCACCGCCGCCTATTGGGTACCGTGCAGGCCTGAAAGTCAGTGAAGCTCCTGAGGCTTCACCGTCCATCAAATCTTTATGAATCGCAATTGGGACCTGTTTTTCCATTACATCGTTATCATTTCTATCGTCGTTGGTAAAATTAACCGATGCACGTAAAATCAACCCGCCTGTTAGTTCATTAGTGGTTGTATTCAATACTGAATGTGCTACTTGAGGATTCCACATTATTGTGTTTTCATCCTTACCACCACCAGGCATGAGATCTGTTGTCCAAGTGAAGGTTTCGATGACAAAACCAATCGGGTGAACTACCTCTAGTTTGGCATCTGTTTGTTTCTGTGTACCGGTAACAGCACCATCTTTGAAGACGGTCACGATTACCTCAATTTCGTCATTTTGTAGCATGTATCCCTGTATTTCTCCGTCAGGTTGAATCCAAGTTTCAGTAGACAGTGATTCATTTCCTAACTCGATACTGAAAATGCTAAAATCGTCTTTTGACCCGCCTCTGGCTGAGGCAGCTTCCGCATCTGGAACATAGTTTAAGGCAAGAGTTTGCAACAATAATAAGGTCACTAGAGTAACAGAAGATAGCCTTTTCATCATCATCAACAATCACCCGATGAGCATTCAACACATGAAAGTAATTGTTGTTTGACCGGCATGTAAGCGACGAATATTTCACTTTAAACCCCTAACTGAGGGTTCATCATGTGATGGGTCGCGATTGACCACACCAAAATCACCGTCAAAAAAGTGTTCGAAATCGTTTGATGGTTGAGGCTCGTCGATAGTTGGCTCAATTGCCGTGACTTGCCTATTGTCAGTTGCCTGTTCAGTTACGGTCACTTGGTTATTTACCTCGCTAATTATGGGCTCATTTGCGATAATACCGGACAGAGCATCAGAAACTTCTGGTGCTACAACTGTGTTAGTAAGATTATCTACCGCATCACTAATATTTTGACTTTTTACTCTTTGTAGTTCGAGGTTTTCTGCCATCCATTCTGGCGGGTCACCTGAACCTGCCCCTAATACAGCCAAGGTAGTGAATGTTGCCAATGGTATTACTGCAAGGGCGGCAATCAAATCTAGAAATGATGTTTCAGGTATCGAACCGATGTTGAGGGTTGACTCAAAAAATGATTTTTCAATATCAACATTAAGATCAATATCCGAACCTATCCAACCCAAAACAACAACACTAGCCATTCGACCCATTAGCCACAAAATTAGTACTGGTGCAAGCCACGATATTTTCGTCATCGAGATCAGCCACTTCCGGGTAAATGAAGCAATTCCGATATACTTTCTAGCAATCCTCGGATAGTATTTCATAACCAGATTTAATGTGAATATGTATAAGATTAAAGCAAGTTCAAGGCGCCTATTTTCTCTCATCAAACTGTCGGGAACCATTAGAACCAATGCTAGTGGCAAGGTAGCAAGGAGGACTTGAAACGGTACAGCGAGTAAAATAAGACCCCCGTGGGTTGAAATTATTGAGTGACCTTGTTGCCATCGTTGATGCGCTAGTAAGGTTATTTGTCCGTGAGGTGAGGTGGCATAGGTTTGTCTGGCAACTCTTCGCTGGGTTGCACTCCGCTGGGAACGAGAGAATCGCAGATATTTCATCCATCCACCATTTTCAATTACGGTTAATGGGGTGTACCCACCGATAATTAAAGCGAGAAACAAAGCTACCATCCCGTACATTAGTGATGCGGCCGTAATCCATGGAATCATCTCTTTTTGGAATGTTATGTTGATACTCTCGCCAAAAAAACTGAAGTCAAAAAGATATGTCAAGGTAAATGCAATCAATGGTGTTAGGAAGACTTGACACAGTGCGACAACAGTCAACCACAGCCGAGCGCTAAACGGTTTTTTTCGCCCGCCCCCCGCCATACGTAGTGCCCGATTTAACCAACTATCAAAGATTGCTGATTGTCAAACAATAATTTCTCGGTTTTCTGACCTAAGTCATTCTTCGGAATCATCTATCGCACTTTTATTTTCAGAGGTTCCACTGATTATTGGGTAACCATCGCTAAGAATTAATCTCAAGCCCCCAGTAAAAAACCCGTCAACACGTTTTCTACCAAGATCCGGTCTGGGCATTTCGTCAAGGGTCTTGCTACATGTTGTGCAGGAAACCTGCATCGTTTCCCACGTTAATAGCGGGTCACTGCAACATTTTGTTTCACTACTTGCCTCGTCCATAGCCAACTGTAATCTTTGGGCCATGGCCAGAGTCCAGGGTGGTTGTTGACCTCCAACAAAGGTTTGCAAGCGAGATAAAATGTACCATCCGGATGACAGCCACAAACCAAAGCCAAACGCTGAGTTACCCCACTTAATCGACACTAGACCGAAAACCAACGGGATAATTGCGACGACAAATCCCATCCAGTAAATCATTCGCATGTGTAAAACACGCTGTGTTAATTTTGGAGAAAGGGGTATTGGCTCTGGGTGAGCCGGAAAAGCGGTGTTGAATCCTTTACCGCGAGTAATGAGGATAATAGGCAAACGAGGGAATAAGAAAGCAATCAAAAACCCAGATGAGAAATAAATCACCGGCATGGTTAAACTCATAATTTAATCACCAGCCGGCGGAGTACTTGGAAGCTAAGCTTCTAACTCCCAAAATCTGCGCAGTTAACTCGTTAAGGGATTGTAAGTGCCTGGCAAAAAAACTACCCATTTGATGATTATTATCCACTGAATGAGGTTTATTGCTGACGACATGGATGGTTAATTCTGACGCAACATCACCCAAGTTAATCAAAACATCACCTCAGTATACTACCCTTCCAAAAGTTCAGCATCTACTACAGAAGCAATATCAACATCGTCTTTCAGCACCTTATCAATTGACTCATCACTGTCTAAGGTCAATGTTTCTGGGCTGCTAGTCCTGCCGAACCACAGCATCAAGCCCACAATTAAGAATAACACGACAAATATGAAATCAAGATGAAACATTTCAAACCAAGATTCACTGTGAGATTCAATTGAGCCCTGACCCTCGACCGTGATGATAACAGGCAGCGATTGACCAACATCACTCAGCCCTCTAAATTCTAGTGTGTTGTTACCTTTGGGTAACTTATTGTGGTCTACAGCGATTGACCAGGCAAATCGCTCCAGTGCGCCAAGCGTACCGTTGGTTTCAGCGAATACCACAGATTCCCAAGTGCCACTGTTGATTCGATATTCAACTGCATTGACTGAACCCGTTTGACCCCATGCTATCCCGTTGTAAACAGTTAGATCTGATTGATTATCCACCGTCACAGTGTCAATGTGAACTTGGGTATGAACGTCAATAGTGCCCGTTAAATTTTGATTTTTTAGTTCAATAGACAACTTTACTGCCTCGTAGGCGTCAACCAGGCCCCAGCCAAAGTCTCTATTCCAGTAAGGGTCAACTTCGGGTTGTGTGGGCTCGCCTTTTCGCTCCGCAGTGAATTTTAGAATTTCTTTCATTTCAAACGGCGTTAGGTCTTCATTTGCTTCAATCATTAACGCTAGAATTCCCGATACAGAAGGGGTTGCATAAGAGGTTCCTGAGCCCCGACTAGTGTATGTATTGGACGAAGCATCGCCGCCAAGAAAGTTATTACAGCCACCAGAAGACACACAGCCTTCTGCTTGAATTATATTTGTTCCTGGGGCAGTTATTTCAGGTTTCAATTCGTTTAGAGGGTTACCATCACCATTATCGCGCCGAGGACCACGTGAAGAATATGAGGCGATTGTATCATCGTCTCTGGTTATTGTATTACCATCATCAGTGGCGCCAACAGTAATCGATAGGTCGGAAGAGCCCATGCCGGAAAGGCCGTCATTATTTGGCCCATCATTCCCTGCAGCAACGCTAACAACGACGCCCTCCTCCATGGCGGCATCTAGAATCATGCTGTGCATATCCGTGCCGTCAGAACCACCTCCCTCGTGGGAGGTAATACCCCAGGACAGTGAAATTATGTCAATTCCATGTAGGCTTTCATCAACTCCGGCCCAAGCGGTATCTTTGTTATCGATAATCCATTGAATTCCATTCATCGCTGACTCATAAAATTCTTGCTCTAGGATATAATTCTCGAATGGGCCAGCACCTGCATCTGTGCCAATTCGGACATCGACAAGCGAGGAACCGGGTGCTGAACCATAGAATTCGCTTTGACTGCCATCTGCATCAATTCCAGTTGCTGAAGACATACCAATACATGCAGTGCCGTGCTGATTACCGTCATCAGGGTCATAAGAGCCGTCGGTCTCTCGAGCACCAAGACCCGCAGCAACACAGGTTGGATCAGTATGTAAGTAACATACTGCATCATAACCAGCAACAAATTTTCCGACTAAACCCGGGTGTTCGTTGTCTACTCCGGTGTCAACCATCGCAATATTCACACCTTTACCGGTTACTCCAAAATTCCAGGCTGCATCTGGATATATCGATGAGTTTCGAGCTTTTACATTTGGTGTTTGAACATCACCGTAGAACACAACCGTACCATACTGGTGAACCATGACCACATCAGGTAAATCTGCTACGGTTTGCGCAACGGATACTTCTTGAATGCCGATTAATACAGAATTAATCGATTCCAAAATGTCAACAACTTCTAGGCCTAGGTTTTCAAGTTGGTTAATGTGGGTTGTTGTGACTGTTTCTCCATAAGAAACACCCATTCCAACCGGTATTAGTGATGTTTCAATTGAGTCGTGAATCCGGTTATTGTTGTTATCGTATATTGAGCGCTCATACCAAGGTTTGTTGTCATTAGACCACGCTGAGTCATCTTGGATAGGAATTTGATACGTATCCTCAACATTGGCCCAGAAAATTCCCGCATCATCGACAACATTCCAATTGTGGCGATAATGTACTGGATTGTCATAAATTGACCCAGTAAGTGGTAAGAAGAAAATCGCACACAAGGCTACCGCAACTAGTCGCTTCATTTGTATCCCCTATCCAATGCAGTTGCCACTCACACATCAACATATTCATACTTTGTTAAAAATGGTGGGAGCAGAGGGATTTG
>DAUW01000121.1 GCA_002505355.1 Euryarchaeota archaeon UBA229
TGATTCATCTTATCACGTAATATGCGGTAAAAGTCCCGCTGAGCAGGGATTATTTGGCCATCCGAAGTGATGAAATTTTGCACGACAGTCATTATTTCGGTTAGATTCAACTGTTCAGACATTAATCTCACCTATCGTTACTCAGTATGTCTTAGCGAGTATTACTCTTCGCTTAGTCATTTTCCCACTCATGTGGCAAGGTATCTCAGCATTATATTCGTTAGTCGAATCACCTAAGAACTTCAGGCCAGTGTGTTTTTCAATTATCTCAGCATGAGCGTCAGTACCATCAAACGCTATCTCGTAGATTTTTCCATCCTCAATTTCTCCGTCCAGTCTCCATTGCCCATTTTCTTCCGTAAATTTGGGCAGTTGTATTACTACATCAGTCATGTGTGCTTGGGAACGTCGCCGCAATTCATCTGAAACTTGGTCGAGTTTTTGTTGACAGAGTTCGGCTATGTTACTTATCTCAAGTGGCTCTTTACCACCTGTTCTCAATGCGGCGTAAGCAGTCCCTTGGGCCATGTCTCTTGGACCGATGTTGAGTCTAAGTGGAACACCTTTTATTTCCCAATCGTAATATTTCTGCCCAGCATGTAAATCTCTAGCGTCGACTTTTACCCTGAAACCGGCCGTTCGTAAGATATCAGCAATACGTTTAGATTCTGCCACTGTATCAACTTCTGAATTCTTACGAATCATTGGGCAAATAACAATTTGGAACGGTGCTATTGCTGGTGGCATTATCAAACCATTATCATCGCCATGCATACCAACAACAGCGCCCAGCAAGCGTTCCGACATGCCGTATGTAGTTTGATGAACATGCTGTTGTTGTGCATCTAAATTTTCATAGGTGATGTCAAAAGCCTTGGCCCATTGGTCTCGGTAATGATGACATGAGGCGACTTGTAATGTTCTGCCATTAGGCATAACAGCATCTATGCCGATTGTGTAATAAGCCCCAGGAAATGTATCCCAAACTGGACGCTTGGCCTTGATGATTGGCAGACATAATTTGTGCATCAGGTTATCCACGATCTCTAAATCTTCGGCGATTTGTCTAGATGCAGATTCTTCGTCAGCATGTGCAGTGTGAGCTTCAAAGAAGTGAATTTCTCTAACTCGAATGAATGACCTTGTCTGTTTTGTTTCATACCTAAATGTGTTAACCATTTGGTATATTTTCAAAGGCAGATCCTTGTGTGACCTAATCCATAACGGAAACATGGTATACATTGCGGTTTCAGATGTCGGACGGAGGAACATTGGTATGTCTAGTTCGTTTTCTCCGGCATGTTTGACCCAATAAACTTCTTTTTTGAATCCACCCTCTTCCTCTTCATCTCTTAGTTCATCCGGATCAATTCCTTCCTCTCTGGCACGCTTTAAGCGTGCAACAAGCGCGTTTTCTTTTTCCAGTAGGTTTTCTGGTATTAGTAGTGGGAAATTGACCTCTTCATGGTCAGTTCTTTCCATCTCACTGTGGGTTAAAGAATCGATTAACCGCATAGTTTTCCAACCATACGGTCGCCAAACATCCATCCCTTTAATCGGGTAGCGTTTGTCAACCAAGTCAGATGCCTCAACGATAAATGGATACCAATCATTGAAATTATCAACTTTGGATGGTATACCTCGCTTCGCCTTGGCAGGGCCTTTGCTCATATTGTTAACTCGAGAGATTATCACTCATGAATATGTTGATTCAACATTGAGCGTTTCTTGGTTATCGATATCAAAGCAGTAATAGCAGCAATACACCACACAACCTCGAGTATTAGAAAAGCCAATTCATCGATAATAAGAGCACGTATTGCCAGTAACCCTGATCCTAGAGCCATCATAGACAGGTATTTCCAATTCTTGCTGTCAACAAAGTTTCTTGTTTCTAAAAAGAATGCTCCGAGAATCAAACACATTCCAAGATAGCCAATCGATTCTGTTACAATTCCATAAAGCGACATCCGTATCACTTCCTGAGGGAAATGATGAGCAATGCTGATAATGAGATTATAGCGACAATATCTGGTATTCCAATACCGCCTGTTGTTCCTCCGACACCATTCATGCCATCGGTGAGTAATGAATATGACCATCCGTCTGATTCACCAAATTTGTGGATGTCCATGAGATTGAGTCTTGTCTGCCCGTCCGAACGGCAACTTTCTAGCGAGCAAGAACCTTCAAACAAGGAGGAAAACAATCCGAAAAGATTCAGCAGAACAAAAATTAATCCACCAAGCGAGATTATTGATAATAGAGAAAAGCGGCTTTTATTGGTGGGTAAATCAGGCATGGCAAGATGATTAAGTTCAGGCAGTGGCATTGCAGTAGGCTCAATTACTTCAATCATCAAATTAGAAGTCTGACTAACTTGCTGTTGATTGGTATCTGCCGGGGCTTGATTGTCAGCAACCAAATCTCTGGCTTTGACAGGTTTAACGTCGGCAATCTTTATCCCATAAAGTCGATCTGCTAGACTTACTAACGATGCATCTTCGGCAATATCGGATGCTTCAACATCACCATCGAGCAATCGCTTAAGGCGGTCTTTGCCATCACTCATAACAGGTCCCCGTGATTAAACGGTGGAACTTCTTATTGAATAATGCTCTTATGGTAAAAATTAGGCCTTACCTGCTGCTTCGACCTCAGCCCAATCTTTCATGAAACCGTCGATACCTTTGTCGGTAAGTGGATGTTTGATTAGTTGACGGAAAATTTTCGCAGGCATTGTTGCCGTGTGAGCGCCTAATTGAATACACTGTAAGACATGAGTTGGGTGCCTTATCGATGCAGCAAGAACCTTGGTGGTTATTTCAGGATAATTACCCCAAGTTTCCATAATTTCAGCAATGAGGGTCATTCCGTCATGACCAGTGTCATCTATTCTACCAATAAATGGTGATACGTATGTCGCCCCTGCTTTTGCTGCCATTAGTGCTTGAGCGGCTGAAAAAATTAGCGTAACATTGGTTTTTATTCCCTTTTCAGTAAGTATTTTTGTCGCGGCAAGACCTTCAGGCACGCATGGTATCTTGATGATTACATTGTCGGGTAACTCCTTCTTCAGAGCAAGAGCTTGGTCAACCATTCCTTTAGTATCCATTGCGGTAACTTCAGCAGATATGGGTCCTGCACAGATTGCTGCAATCTCGGCAACGACCTGCTTGAAGTCTCTACCGCTTTTTTTGATAAGTGAGGGATTTGTCGTTACACCATCTAAAATGCCCCATGATGCAATCTCTCTAATTTCGTCGACATCGGCAGTATCCAAAAAAAACTCCATGGGATTATCTAGTCAAAGGCACTTCATGAATTATCCGCTCACCTCTTACGAGCATACATCACAAAAATAACGAGGATAATACCTCCCAACACCAAATTATTGATCGTAGACATATTGTCAAAACCACCTGATGTTTCCTCATCAAGCAGTGGATTATTACTCGTGGAGTCGCAACCATCAGGTATACCATTCTGGTTGTCGTCAACATTATCATCAAACCCATTACACACGTCTCTGTCATTATTGATACCATCATTATCAGAATCAACTTGATTTGGTGCGCAGCCATTTTGATCAGTCATCGCTGAGTAGTTTGTTGTGGTGTCTGGACAAGCGTCTAAATGGTCACTCACGCCATCAGCATCAGAGTCAATAAAATCATCACAACCGTCAGGTATACCATCTGAGTCGGTATCTATTGTATCGTTATACCCCGTGCATTTATCATTACCATCACTGACTCCATCGTTGTCAGAATCGATAAAATCATCACAGTCATCCGGGATAGAATCATTGTCCACATCGATACTATCATTGTAACCTTGGCAATTATCGGTTTCATCAGGTACGTAATCACCATCACTGTCTATCATTTCATCACAGTTGTCAGGTATACCATCCAAATCAACATCAATATTATCATCAGCCCCCCAACATTGATCATCGGAATCCCTAATTCCATCGCCATCGGTATCATCTTCACATCCATCGCCGTCGGCATCGTATGGTAGCGAATCCTCATTTGGGCATTGGTCGTGCCATTGCTCAATGTAATCTTTCGGAATTAAATCTCGCCCTTTGAGTGCAGGTTCCGTACTATCATGTCTGCTAACTTTGAACACTTTATTCCCGTTCCCGGAAAAAATTGAATCTCCTTGATTCATTATTCCAAGGTTATTGATCGGACTAATATATTTCCAAACAATATTACCGTGATAATCAACCTCAATAAATGTCCCTTGCATGCCGAATGTTATTAAGGTATTACCGTTGGCTAATCGGGTACTTCCAGATATAGCAGATGAATACATTTCAGTACCAATATCCCATGACCATGAGAGGTTTTCCGGCCCGTAGGGATTGATTGAATCGATGTCATAAGTAGTACCGTTCAAAGGCGTTTCTATGACATCGACCGAAGAGTATGGTGTGTCTCTGCCGTTGCCATTATTGAATATCATCAACTTTCCTCCATCAATGTAGTCATCATGAATCCACTGAACGTCATGTTGGGCAAAAAATACTTGCTCATTTTGAGTACCTCTTTGATAACTTTCAGGGTTACCATATCGGTATAGAATATCACCACCCATGCCGCTATTTCCTCCGGAGTGACTAGCAGCCTCTGCTGTTGTTGTGCTATGGTCTATGATGTAAATTTCATTAGTATTTTTGCAAGATATGGCAATCTGATCTAGCAAAGGGTTGTAATCAATGCCGTTGCAGTGTAACCAATCTCTACCTCCTGAGGCACCACCGACAGAATCAATGAAGTTGATATCTAGAAGTTCTGGATGGTCAGCTACCACTCCAAAGTTATCTTTAGTTGAGTCATAATCCTGAATCATGTGATCCCAAAATGACCATTGCCATACAATTTCTGCGTTTGCTGAACCAAGCGGTTTTACCTCAACGATGCGGTCTGGCCAAACAGAAGTAGTTCCTAGTGCTCTAGAAGAATCACTTTGCGGATATTTACCAGCCTCTGCAGCCTCAGTCTCATTCCGATACTCCCATGCGATCATCAAAATATTCCCGTTTGGTAATGGTTCGATATCGTGATGACTCCGATACATGTTGCTGGAGTATGACCATGACCATAACAAGTCGCCTCCCCATGATATTCGCTCTAATTTACCGGCGCTGCCGCCACCAGTAAATTCTCCGGGCTGGTTTTGACCGAGATTTGCTGTCCTCAAGAGCGAACCATCATCCAGCAAGTAAGCCGATAGACCAGGACGATGATCCCCCGGGGAAACCCATTGGTGCACTTCTCGACCGAATTCATCGATTAAGTAGGAAGTGTTTGATGCCATCGGCGAAAATAGAGTATAACCCTCTTGCATGTCTCCATTACAATAAATCAAACCAACCGTCCAAGTATCATTCCTATTCGCATTGCAGTTATCTGCTGGCGAGTGATTAACTGTTGAGTTTTTCAGACTTGATTGCTCATAAGTAGCAATCGATGCCAGAATAATGAAGATTAGAATCACTGGTTTAATCTTCATGATTGATATGAAAGGTTCCTGTTATTCATTGTTTACGATTAATTGCTCGCTCTGCTGCAAGAGCAATGAACGGCGCCGATATTTCCATCAAATCAAGCATCTCAGCGGCTTGACCAGATTCGCCAAATCTATCTTTTACTCCAACTCTTTCGAGTGGCGTGGGTATGTTTGATGAAAGAAATTCAGCAACTGAACCGCCTAGTCCGCCGATGATATTGTGATCCTCGGCTGTAACTAGAGCACCACAATCCCTAGCAAGTTTGTCGATTAATTCGGTATCTAGTGGCTTTATTGTGTGCATGTCCACTACGGCAGCATTTATGCCCTTGGTGGCTAAAGACTCTGCAGCCTTCATAGCTTCTGAAACCATCACGCCGCAAGCAATAATTGCCACATCACTTCCGGTGTTTAGTACCACACCTTTGCCAATTGTCACCTCATTTTCCCGGCCGTCATAAAAAACTGGAGTCTTGTTTCGTGCGGTTCTTGTGTATGATGGTTGGTTTAGTTCGATTAACTGGTTGGTTAACACTCGTGTGCTGACGTCATCACAAGGGTGCAAAACCACAACGTTTGGTAGCGTTCTAAAAATTGCCAAATCTTCGATGGATTGTGCAGATGAGCCATCGGTTCCTGTGTGGGTTCCACCGTGGCTACCGCAGAGGTGAACTGGTAAATTTGGTCGAGCAATACCATTGCGCATCTGCTCAAAGGCTCGCTCAGTAAATATCGCAAAGGTGCTGGCAAAGGGAATGTATCCTGAAGCAGCCAATCCAGCGGCAGTTAGCATCATATTTTGCTCACCAATGCCACAAGATACGGTACGTTCTGGATAGGCTTTCCTGAAGTGAAGTGATTTTGTTGATTTTCCGAGATCTGCCTCAAGCACAACCACCTTTTCATTGCTTGCCATGTCTAACAGCGCTTGCCCATAACCATCGCGAGTGGCCGCCATGCGAGTCATGAAACCACCTCTCCCAACTCACTCATAGCGACACTATATTGTTCGTCATTCGGTGCTGCACCGTGAAATGCCGGATTGTCTTCCATATATGATACGCCTTTGCCCTTTATTGTATGGGCTATTAGAACTGATGGATTGGCTTTATTTTGAACTAAAAAATCTAATCCTTCAGTTATCTGTTCCATGTTGTGGCCATCGATTTCTTTGACATCCCAACCAAATGAGCGCCATTTTGCTGGAATATCGAACATTCTCATTTGGGTTTCGCAAAAATCATCGTTCTGAATTCGATTACAATCTAGAATTACTTTCAAATTACCAAGCTCATGGTGCTTCGCAGCCATTGCTGCTTCCCAAACGCTGCCTTCTTGTATTTCCCCATCACCTAGCATAACAAACACGTTCCTGTTGCTATTTGACAACCGTCCAGCGACTGCACACCCCATGCCAAAAGACAAACCCATACCCAGCGAACCGGCAGAGAAATCCACTCCAGGGCACCACTTACTATCGACGTGGCCTTGACAAACACCGCCCAATACTCGATATGATTCTAAATCTTGTGAGGAAATAAAGTTCATCTCAGCAAGGATTGCATACATACCGGGTGATGCATGGCCTTTAGAGAGAATAAATCGGTCTCTATCATCCCATTCAGGATCATCTGGCTTAACGCGCAGATAGTTTCCATAAAGTGCACACAACAAATCTATTTCCGACAGCGAGCCGCCAGGGTGTCCCGCTTGGGCACGGTATACCATCTTCACAATTTCGACTCGGCACCTTCTTGCCAGCTCTTCTAATTCATCAATAGACATTGTCATGCTACGCCCAAGTTGGTGTCGGCATAGACAACCTTTGATGCTTTTGTTCTGGGAAAATGGTTTATTTTGTCAATTTAAACATCGCACCAATCTTGCCCACAAGGTCTTTGAAAATCAGCACAAAATCTCTAAGCAAATTGCCATTATTGGGCAAAGTCCTTGTTGCTAGCCAAAGAAATACCAAGACAAACCAACCGAAGAAAGCCAATGACAGAAAGTTGTTCAATACCCCGGTACTAAACAGCGCTGTTAAGTCAATTTCCAAGACAATAAGCAAGGCAACCAATACTCCAAGAATGGACTCTCCGGCGATAAATCCAGCGCCGATGAGGACACCACGATTTTCTACTTCTTTGGCCGCTTCTACAGCCGGTGGCGAAGGATCGTCCCGCAACTCTCCGTCTACTCTAATATGCGCACTTCGAAAGGCAAAGTATGACAAAACTCCACCGAGCATAATCGGAACCGAGAGCCCAAGTGGGAGGTAGATGCCTATGGCAACGCTCATTACCGGCATCTTCAGCCAGATTAATACCACAGCAATTACAACGCCGAGAATGATCATTTGCATGTTAACATCGCCAACAAATGAACCCCTGACAATATCCCCTATCAATTCAGCCTGCGGGGCCAATAATGCGTTGTCACATGACCTACCAGTTTCAGCAGCCTCTCTTAGACAAGCAGTCTTAGTAATACCGAACGCATTGTGTAGCAGTTTGAGAGTTGGACCAATGACCAGCGCTCCGGTTATTACCCCAATTATCTCGGCGGTTTGTTGTATCCTTGGTGTCGCACCAACCATATGTCCAGTTTTCAAATCCTGCATAACATCTCCCGCAATGGCGGCAGATGAGGCTACAATGGACGCAATTAACATTGTTGCAAGCATTAGGGTCGGTGTCGATAGCCCGAGCATCAAGTCACCAATTATCCACACTAGTGCCACCGTGAATAGCAATGTGGCAATGGTCATCCCCGAGACCGGTGAGTTAGATGAGCCAACGACACCGGCAATGTATCCAGCAACAGCCGCAAAGAAGAATGCGGTAATTGCTAAGAATGCGGCGCCGGCTATTGATAGAATAAGCGATCCGGTTTTCCACCAATAAAATAGCAGGGTGATGCCTACGATTATCGAGCAAAAAGTGAAGACAAATGTCATCGGCAAATCAATTTCTGTGCGTAGTAAATTATCGTCATCTGCGGAACTTGTCTTGAGCGCTTTTGAAATACCTGTGATGATACTTTTTCTCATCGACCACAGTGTGTAAAGACCGCCGACGACCATTGCGCCCACTCCTGCGTACCTAATTTGAGTCGCCCATATGCCTTTGAATTGTTCAACACTTGATTCCCCCGGGCCCCATCCATTAATCAAGCCATATAATGGGACTAGGACCATAAATCCGAGCATACCACCGAGGAAAATGAATGAGGCAATGCGTATGCCAACAATAAATCCAACAGATAACAAGGCAACAGATAAATCAATTCCACCATAAATTTTGGTTCCCAGGAAGTCTGCTACACCCTCGACAGTGTGATGAGTTGCCTGAAATCCTTTTACCATCAAACCGTAAATTGCCCCAATACCCAAAGCGTACAAGATAGCTTGGGAGCCTTCACCGCCTTCCTCCCCAGCGACAAGAACTTCTCTACATGCGACACCCTCTGGATACGGGAGGGCCTCTTCGACAATGAATAATCTCCGAAGAGCTATGGTAAACATAGTACCCATCAGTCCCCCCAAAAGAGCGATAATGGTTGTTTCGAGTAATTTGATATCATCCCATAAATTCGGAATTACGAGCAGTGCTGGAACAGTAAATATCACTCCAGCGGCAAGTGATTCACCAGCACTAGCCATGGTCTGCACCGCATTATTTTCTAAAATAGTCACATCCTGAAACATAGTTCTAAGGATAATCATTGACATTACAGCAGCAGGGATGCTTGCGGAAACTGTCATCCCGGCATACAGTCCGAGATAGGCATTCGCTGCAGTCATTAAAATGCCCAACAGTATTCCAACAATAACTACCCTAACGGTTAGTTCTAGTGGCGATTCGCTGGCTGGTATGTAAGGTGCCCCGTGTTCCGCCATGGGCGGGCTAAAGAATACTGATTGTTGAAAACATCGCAAAATGAACGGGAATTCCACCACCAATATCATAAGTCTACTCAGTTTGGTTGACGAGAAGGTCGGAAGTCATGAATGATGATTGGCATCAATTAACACCGATGGAGGTGATGGTTGATTTAGACGTCAGTAAATCTGGTTTGTCGAACCAAGAGGTGGCTGCTAGACGGGAAAAGTATGGAGAAAATAAGTTAGCTGAACCGGAGCGAGTCCCAGGTTGGAAACGCTTCTTATCACAATACAATGACCCTCTCAACTACCTACTAATCGGAGCAGCAATTGTGGCTTTGCTAATTCATCCTGATGAGCCGGGTGATGCAATTTTTATTTTTATGGTGTTAACTGCAAATGCTTACTTTGGATATTGGCAAGAAGGTCAAGCAGAACAAGCTATGGAGTCACTCAAGCAAATGTCCGTCTCTCAATGTGTGGTTGTGAGAAATGATACAGACATCGAGATTGCTACATCAGATTTAGTGCCTGGCGATATCGTCAATATGTACGAGGGACTAAATGTTCCAGCCGACATCCGTTTACTGGAATCTTTCCAGTGCAAGATTGATGAGTCAGCCCTCACCGGGGAATCCCTAACAATTAAGAAATCAGTTGATCCATTGCCCAAGGAAACTTTGCTTGCCGATCGTAAAAACATGGCATTTATGGGTACTTGTGTTGCCTCCGGACGAGCTGTAGGAATTGTAGTTTCAACTGGTATGAAAACCCAGTTGGGTAAGATAGCAAGTGATATAGCAAGTTCAGACGCCCCTAAAACCCCACTCGAGCTAAAACTGGAATCGCTAGGCAAATTTCTCGGTTTTATTGCGCTGATTGTCGCAGTTTTACTAGTTTCAATCGAGATGATAATCGCCTATGGGAGCCCAGAAATCGACCTTTGGGAAGCAGCTATTGACCAATTTATCATCGCAATAGCTATTTTTGTTGCAATAGTTCCTGAAGGCTTGCCGATTATTTTAGTTATTACTCTCGCCCTTGGAATGCGCAATATGGCAAAGCACAAAGCCATAATTAGGCGAATGAAAGCGGTTGAAACTTTAGGTTCAACGACGGTTATTTGCTCAGATAAAACCGGCACCTTAACAAAAAATCAAATGACAGCAAGGCAAATCTCAACTACGGAAGGAACTTTTCAAATTACTGGAGAAGGATTCAAGCCAAAAGGCGATATTTTGTTTGAAGGTAAGCCACTGGGTGACGATGATTTGTCAAAACATCAGAACGATCTTGGTTTCAGGCTTGCAGCAGCATGTTTAAGCCTTTGTCATAATTCTCAGATTAGTAAAGTCGATGGACATTGGCAGGCATTGGGTGACCCAACCGATTCTGCATGTGCAGTTGCAGGTTGGAAGATTAATGGTGACGTACAAAAATTTGCTCAACGTCACAGTAGGATACACGAGTTCTTCTTTGATACTAAACGCAAAAGAATGTCGGTAATCCATGAGTACGAAGGTGAGCGATGGGTGTTCTCTAAAGGCGGTGCGGGAGGGTATATTGATTTGGTCGAGTGGAAGGTTTCGGGGGACGAAATAGTCCCGATTGAACCTGAGGATTTTGACAAAGCAGCAGAAGCAAACAAGGATATGGCTGGAAAGGCTATGCGAGTACTGGCTTTATGTGCCAGACAACTTGACGATGAGGAAGATGTTTACGATGTTGATAAGATTGAGTCCGGTTTGATATTTTTAGGGTTAATCGGTATAATGGATCCACCAAGGCCTGAGGTTAAACAAGCGATTGAAATATGCCAGAACGCCGGAATAAAAGTGAAAATGATAACAGGTGATCAGCAGTTTACTGCTAGTGCCATTGGTAAAGAGTTAGGTATAACCGATGGTGGTATTCCAGCGGTAAATGGTAGTTCAATCATCAAATTTTCTGATGCAGAGATGGATGAAGCGGCGGCGAATTCGACGATATTTTCAAGAGTTACCCCCGATCAGAAAATGCGTATTGTTAGTTCACTGCAAAATCAAGGAGAGATTGTCGCAATGACTGGCGATGGAGTTAATGATGCACCAGCATTATCAAGAGCCAATATTGGCATAGCCATGGGTATTGCTGGTACTGATGTAGCTAAAGATGCGGCAGACATGGTACTACAAGATGACAATTTTGCTAACATTGTTAACGCAGTAGAAGAAGGCAGAAAAATCTACCAGAATATTAGAAATTTTGTTCGCTATCAAGTATCCACCAATGTCGCAGCAGTTTCGTTGATAGTTATATCGACACTAATCTTTGGCTGGAATTTACCGCTCACTGG